>JBAZPJ010000007.1:0-20868 GCA_041648255.1 Candidatus Nanoarchaeia archaeon | reverse complement strand
GAAGTCATTCGGAGGTACTGAACCTTGAGAAAGCTTTAAAAACCATCTAAGAATTCCGTTTTGTTATGGGACTATACCGTCATATGAATACAATGCATCGCTCTCATCCTGAAGCGCTCGTTATTCTTCAAAGAGAACGTCAGATTGCATGGCGTGCAGAGCCAGCGTTTGTACGTTTAGAACATCCTACTAATCCAAGTAAAGCAAGACAATTGGGCTACAAAGCAAAGCAAGGTGTGGTTGTTGTTCGTGTTCGTCTTGGTCGTGGTGGAAAGCAAAGACCTTCTATTCGTCATGGAAGAAGAAGTAGAAATTTGGGTCAGAATTTTGTTATGGGTAAGAATTATCAATGGATGGCTGAAGAAAGAGTAAATAAGGAATATGTTAATCTTGAAGTCTTAAATTCTTATGAAGTGGGGAAGGATGGTATTCATTGTTGGTATGAGGTTATTCTTGTTGATCCAGAGCATCCTGCAATTAAAGCTGATCCAGTTTTAAGTAAATTTAAATTAACTGGTCGTGTTTATCGTGGGTTAACTTCTGCGGGTAGACGTGGTAGAGGAATGAATAATAAAGGTAAGGGCGCAGAGAAAGTTCGTCCAAGTATGAATGCTCATAAGGATCGAGCGAAGTAGTTCTAAATTATTTTAATTGAAAAGCTTTAATTAGTTCTTATTCTGGAAAAGGGTTATGGGTTTTTTGAAATGGATTAAATCGTTAAGGAAAGGTCCAGCGTATGAAAGGAATCAAGAAAGAGCAGTATGGTCTGTTGATCCATTGGATAAGTTTCTCCATAAGGTTGGGAATGAGTTAGGTCTTCTTGAGGTAAGTTTTAGTGGGGAGCTGGTTCAAGTAAATTATTTTAGAGTATTGTTTAAGGTGAAAGTTGCAGATGATTGTTTTATCGGAGTAACTCTAACAAATGGGTTTTCTGATGGCAAGGATGTGTTGGATGTTGTGATGGCTGTCAACGAGAAAGAATATCCAAAGACGGATGAGACGATGGGTCCTCCGATTATAGTCAGGTTGGGAAAAATAAATTCAAGGGTTGAACTTGAAGGTGCATTAAATGCGAAGGAGAATGAAATAAAAAGTAAAATTATTAATGCGCCGATGGTTGCGGATAGATTGAGAGCGGGAAAGACTAAGCGAAGAGAGATGCGAAAGAAAATAATGAAGGATGATGAAGAATAGTTTTTTTTTAATTAAACAACAATAATGCGGCTAAAATTATCGGAGCGGACTCTGCTGACTTCGCAGTAAACACATGATACCTACTAATACAACCTATATAATCAATTAACGATAATCTTATTTAATACAATAGATCAAGTCAATTATAAATTGCAGCACCAATTTCGAGTTTACAACCACACACTATGATAAAAATAAATACACCGCTACCCGGCATTCACGTATCTGCAGCACTCAAACGAATTGAAAAACACATCGGATTGTATGATCCTCCGTACCCCTTCGTTTACAGTGGCAAAGGACAGGGAGTTTATTGCGAAGATCTTGATGGAAACGTATTTATGGACTGGGCTTCACAGATTGCCTGCCAACCGCTTGGATACAACCACCCGAGAATGATAGCAGTGGCAAAAAAATACTCAACTAGATCTCCTTTAAAGTTAGCAGGTCATGATTATTACTCTTTAGAACATATCGAATTGCTTGAAGAGCTAGCTACAATACTGCCCGGAGACCTTCAAAGTATCTTCCTAATAAACTCCGGTGCGGAAGCAGTAGAAAATGCTCTAAAAATATCTTACCGAAAAAAACCAAGTGCAAAAATAGGTATATCTGTTCAAGGAGCGTTTCATGGACGAACACTCGGTGCACTTTCATGCACAAATTCAAAAACAGCTCAAAAGAAGAATTATCCTGAAATTCCTGTAAGAAGAATTACACTGAACAATGCGGACGAATTAAACCGTTTGCTTACCCACGATGTGGACCCGGAAAATGTTGCGTACGTCATCGCCGAAGCAATCCAAGGGGAGGGCGGATATAGATTTGCAGATAAACAATGGCTGCAAGACTTAAGGCGTATAACTAAAGACAACAACATTCCCCTCATTCTTGATGAAGTTCAAACTGGCATGGGTCGTACGGGAAAATGGTGGGCGTTTGAGCATGCGGAGATAGTTCCGGATATTTTCACTTCAGGAAAAGCTTTGCAGGTGGCAGCGACAATTGGGAAAAAAAATATGTTCCCTGAAGAATCAAGTTCAATTTCAAGCACATGGGGTGGAGGGGACTTAATTCATATGGCAATGGGGCTGGAAATAATAAAGACGATAAAAGAAGAACAGCTCTTAGACAAAGTTATCCTTCGCGGTGAATATTTTTTAAAAAAAATTAAAGAGTTAGAACAAAAATATCCCCTCATCACCAACGCAAGAGGTAGGGGATTATTATTATCTTTTGATTTTAAGACTAGCGAATTAAGAAACAAGTTTATAGAAATGAACTTTGAAAAAGGTCTCCTTACGTTAGGATGTGGAAGTCATAGTTTGAGAATAATTCCACCTTACATTATTAGTGAGCAGGAAATAGACGAAGGCATTACTATTTTTGATCACAATCTCGGACTTCTAAGTGAAGAAGGAGGCAAATAACATGATGGAAGTAGTAGCATCAAGTATTGGAGGTACATTTCCCCCAATAAAACTAGACGGTCTGTACGATGAAGGTAATGACCGAATAAAAAAAATCTACACTTGCTCTATTGAGGATGGAGAGGAACTATCAAAAATTTTTTCTCAATTGCTCCTCCTAAGATCTTGCCATAGGCTCCTCTCTAGCGACAGCGAACCTGTAAGCAGAGTAACTGCAAGGTTTTTTGTAAACAAGAAGGCGGTCATTCCCCAAGAACTGCATGACGATGTAGAAGCACAGCTTAGTCTGGACGGAGAATTTGCTGATTATAATCTGGTTTATTTGGGAAGAAACTTTGAGGGCAGAACTGCTAAAGAGGAGATTACTTCACGTCAGCGCGACAGAGCAGAGGGGATAGACGAGGGGATAGATTTTTCAGGAAATAAATCATTAGAGGTGATTGTAGGTGATGAGGTAGCAGTTAGAACAGTAAAACCTTCGCCGGACGATGCAGTATTCGATTCATTTGCGAAAAAGGTTTTGGAGATCTATGAAGACTCTTTCTTTGGAGATTATTCTTTCGAAATGAATCTAGACTCAGTTCGGAGTTTGTTACGTAAAGACACTAACATAGTCAAAGTAATTCAAAGCAGAAGAACAGAAGAGGTCTATTCAATAGGGGTTGGAGAAACGATCTCTCTTCCACTAACGATTAATGGGTCTGAAAGAATATTTAGCATGGCAGAGATTAGCGATGCAGCAACACCAGTACGACATCACGGCAAGGGTTATTACAGCTCAATCGCAGCAGAGCTGACGAGAGAGCTTCTAGCTACCGGGGTGGATTTAGTGTATGGTGAAGCGCGTGCAGCAAGCTCTGCAGTAATGACTGTGTGTAGAAAAACAGGAAGAAGACTGGCAAGAGATTATCACGGCAAACCGGCAATTCTCAAGAAGCATTGCATTATAAACGGAGCGAAGGAATCAGGATTAGATGAAACAGAACTAAATGGAAAATATAATCGCCTTGAAAATTTAGCAGTGTGGTACGCAACACGGGATAAACTGAAGGAGTTCTATCTTCCAAAATGAATGTCATTGAACTCTTAAAAGAACTGGTCGCAATAGACTCCACCAATCCATTCAAAACAATCGTTAAAGACGGTAAAGAAATAGGAATAGGCAATGAAGTGAAAATTGCGGAATATCTTGAAAAAAAATTAATTAATAATGGATTCAGTGTTAAAAGACAATTTGTCCAAGAAGCAACAACTGTGTCTCAGGGAGGAAATGTAATAACTATTCCAGAACGATACAATCTGCTCGCATCTAAAGGCACAGGAAATAAATCCCTTCTTTTTCTAGGCCATATGGACACCGTAGATGTTAAACAAGGATGGGAAACAAATCCTTTTGAAGCGGTAGAAAAAGAAGTAAATGGAAAGCAAATAATTTGCGGACTTGGTGCTAACGATATGAAAGCTGGTCTTGCGGCAATCCTCGCGGGAGTTGAAGATGAAGATGTAACAGACTACATTCTTAAAATCGCTTTTGTGTGTGATGAAGAATTTTGGTCATACGGTGCAGTAACATTACTGGAAAGTAGCTTTCTTGACGACGTCACTTTAGTAGTCAGCCCAGAGATAGGGGACTTCGATCGAAAAACATCCAATCAGGCAATCGTCCTTGGCAGAATGGGGCGTTCAGAATATCTTTTTGAAATCACGGGCATTGCATGCCATGGAGCGCAAGCACGTACAAATAAAGAGGCAGTAAACGCGGTTCATGAATCAGTAAAATTACAGCACTACCTCATTGATTACTGCAAGAATAACGCAAAAACATTCTCGCACGGAGGTTTATCTATGACTAACTCCGCTTACATCAGCCACCATCAAGGTGGAAAAGCAATTCTCTCTGTTCCAGACAAAGCATCATTTATCCTGGACCGATCTTTTGTTATGAATGAAGATGTAGAATCAGAATTAACTATTCTTAACCAGCTCGTAACAGAAGCATATAAACAGAATATTATTGATCAAAGAGCAATTGTTTCAGTAAAACTACGAAATAGACCTACCCTTCCTTGTAAGCCTTACTTCTTCCCGCCGGAACACGAAGCAGTTCAATTTGTAACTCGTTGCGTGGATTCAATCGTCGGTGCTCATGAAGAAGGGATAGGATATTCTGTATCAGATGAAAATCGGCTTGCAGAAAAAGGAATTCCCTCTATTGTTATCGGTCCCTTAGGTTCAAGAAGTCATGCTCCCCAAGAATGGGTAGATAGGGAAAGTCTGCTTAAATTAGTTGACATCTACAAAAAAATAATAAATACGTTCGGAAGTGATATGTAACATGACTTCAGGATTAGAGATCAGAATAGAAAAAGCAAGAATCCTTCGAGAAGCAGGACACGACCCTTATCATCCTGCAAGATTTAACAGAACAGATTACGTATCTGGCTTAAAGAGCAAATACGACTCGGCAAATTCGCAAGAACAATCTGCAGAAGAAGTAGCTATTGGCGGAAGAGTTACAGCGATACGCAATATGGGTAAGTCTCTTTTTTTAAATATAGAAGACCAAACTGGAAGCATTCAAGTATACGTCCGTAAAGATCAACTGGGTGATGATAGCTATAAGCTTCTAAAGGGATGTTTGGATATTGGAGACTGGCTGGGTGTCAACGGAAATGTAATGAGAACAAAAAGCGGTGAATTAAGTCTTGCAACGCAGAGTTATCGATTTTTAACTAAGGCAATTAGGCCTCTTCCGCTTGGAAAGGAAAGTGAAACTGGAACATATAACCGACTGGAAGATCCGGAAATAATTTATCGCCAGCCAGAGGTAGGAATGGCTACAGACAGAGTCCGTTTCGAAACATTGCGAAAACGTGCAAGAATTATCCGTGCAGTTCGTGAAAATCTTTGGAATAAAGGATTTGATGAAACAGACACGCCAGTGATTGAAACAGTGTATGGCGGTGCGAACGCTCGTCCGTTTACAACAGAGGTAAATGCGTTAGGCGGACTTAAAACATTCTTACGCATTTCACTTGAACTTCCGTTAAAGAGACTTATTGCGGGAGGTTTTGATGGAGTGTTTCATCTAGGACATGTTTTTAGAAATGAAGGAATTGACCGCAACCATAACCCTGAATTCAGCCTGTTAGAGGTGTATAAAGCAATGTGGGATTACAATGATATTATGAATTTGACAGAAGAGATCATTGTTGATGCAGCAGAAAAAGTGAATGGCACTACCGAAGTTAGATATGGCAGTCAAAAAATTGATCTAGCAAGACCGTGGCGCCGTATTACTATGAAACAGTCGCTTGAAGAATTTGCAGGTCTGAACGTAGATTCAAAAAACACTGTTGAACTCCAGGCAATAGCAGCAAAACACAATGCGGATATTTTACAGAAAGCCGGAATATCTCTAGATACAACTGACGCAGACCTCGTTGAAAAAGTCCTCGCCTACAATCAAGGTTTAGCCGGAAAAGAAGGAAAGATTCCCCTGGACGTTCCACGCGGTAATCTGATTGCTTATCTTTTTGAAGAGTTAGTAGAGTCAAAACTCATAAATCCTACCTTTGTAACAGACCATCCGAAAGAGACAAGTCCATTATGCAAACTCCACAGAGACAATCCAGAGCTAATTGAACGATTCGAATTATACGCAAATGGATGGGAACTTGCAAATGCTTACTCTGAATTAAACGATCCTGTCTTACAAAGACAACTCCTAGAAGGTCAAGCTGCTGAACTGCGAAGCGGAAACGATGAGGCAATGCCGTTTGATGAAGCATTCGTAAGGGCAATTGAATATGGAATGCCTACAACAGGCGGGTTAGGTATTGGGATAGACAGATTAGTTATGCTTCTAACAGCAAAGGATTGGACTGAAGACAGCCCTCCAACAATTAGAGATGTGATCTTCTTTCCGCTGATGAAGCCAGAAAATTACTAATTACTTCAAAAAAAAACCTGCCACTACATTTTTGCCTTAAATCACAAATGGTTGATGCATTAAGAGAAAATAAGATAATGATAAGATTTTTCTAATCCTTAGCTAGTTTTTTTGTGCGAAGGTGGTCTCCCTCTTTTGAGATGTGATAGGTGTCTTGGTCCATTCTGAGTGTTGCTGGTTGTGTGAATATTCTATCAAAAAGATAGGTAGTGGTTGCATCGATCAGTGTTCTTACTGCGGGGTATGGATAATTGGCGAAGGTGGTTGTGCTATGTTCCTTAAGAAACCGCTCGTTAGTTTCTCTGCGGGTATGAAGACCCTCATTTTCGAGCATAAATCGGAGAAGTTGATCAACGGTTGTGCGTACATCTGGTTCGCCATAAAACAATGCAATATCTCTTCTTAAGGAGGGAGATGTTATCCCTCGTTTTTCTATGGTAGCTTGTTCTTCCGGGGAAGGTTCTAAATGTTCTAAAATAGTTGCGTAGGTTCTTCTTAAGAAAGCGTTTGTTGTTTGTTCTAGTTTAGATTCTTCCATGGTTTATTTTGCAGCGAGTTTAACGTCTTCGCTTTTAACAGTTTTTCTTCCGGAGTGTGCTGCGAGTTCTACTGCTCGTTTTCCGATTTGTTCACCCATATCTTCTAAGACATCTTTCATTGCTTGTTTGGCGTCTTCAGAAACTCTTCCCGCTCCGCATTTTTTTAAGAGTTTTTCCATTGCTGCTAGGGGAATGATTTTTTCCATTATCTTGCTTTTGTCCTGGTTCTTCTTAAAGATTGCGTTTCATAGCTGAAAGGAAATTATATATAGCCTTACCAAATGGTCGTTATATGGTTCCAGAGAGTTTACTGCAAGAAGCAAGAATCCTATTAGAAAAGTCAGAAAGACCTCTTTTTATTCACGATAGAGATTGTGATGGCTTATGTGCTTATCTTCAGTTAAGAAAGTATGTTAAAATGAAAGGGTTTGGAATGGCGTTGCAGACTGGTCCGAAGTTAGATAAAGATTCATTGCATCATGTCTTGGAACTAATGCCTGATTTAATTATTGTGTTAGATATTCCGATGGTGACGCAGGATTTTATTGACGCAGTTCATTTACCTGTATTATGGCTGGATCATCATACGCCTCAAGAAAGAAGAAAAGTTACGTACATTAATCCAAGAAATTATGGTGAAAGTGTTCCGACTAGTTACTTGGCTTATCTTGTTTCTAAAGAAAATATCTGGCTTGCAACAATTGGAAGTGTTTTTGATTGGCACATTCCTGATTTTCTTCCAGAATTTAAGAAGAAGTATCCTGGTTTTTTAAAAGCAGAAAAACATCCTGGGAAGATTTTATATAAGACAAAGTTGGGAAAACTCATCCGTGTCTTTTGTTTTATGATTAAGGGTAAACCTGATGAAGTAAAGAAGGTAACTGATGCTATTTTTAAAGTAGAAAGCCCGAATGAAATTGTAGATAAAACTTCTGAAGCAGGAAAAATAATTGCGAGTCATGCGGAAAGATTAGAAAAGGAATATGGGGAATTGTTAAAGACTGCGAAAAAAGAACTTTCAAAAGATAAATTGTTCGTCTTTGTCTATCCTTCTCAAAGAACGAGTTTTACGACAGATTTAGCGAATGAGTTAACATTTTTGCATCCAGATAAAGTAACTGTCATTGGAAGAGAGAAATCTGGGGAGGTGAAGATGAGTATTCGGAGTGGAAAGGTTAATATTCAGGAGTTGTTAAAAAAAGCCTTAGTGAACGTAAAAGGATATGGTGGTGGACATGAATATGCGTGTGGTGCTTGTGTAAAGAAGGATGACTTTGATGTGTTTATAGAAAATATGAGGCGAGAATTATGAAGAAAGGGTGGGTGATCGTTCTTTTATTACTTCTAGTTCCAGTTGTTGATGCTGTTGTAATTAATGATTTTAATTCGTATGGTGCAATCCGGTTGGATGTTAAGTTATCTTCAGAGTTTGAGATGCAGCCTCTTTCCAGTAATGCGAAGGTAGAGCTAGTGTCTGCAAATTTATCCTTTGTTCCAAAAGTGGATACTGCGACAGAGATTGTAAGTTTGGAAGTAAAGAGTAGTCCGCAGGCTGAAGTGATGAAGGGTGAAGGGTTTACGTATCGCTGGCAGAATCCGACGAGTGGTAAATTTTCGTTAGGGTATGATAGTCAGGTTGTTGTAAAGAATGTCTTGTATCCTGTAAAAGAAAAAATTGTGTTCCCTCTTGATCCGTTAGATAGTGAATTTTTACTAGCGACTGAGTATATTGATATTAATCCTGCAATTAGACAGAAAGCTGCGGAGTTAGCGAGTGGTGAAGATGATGCGTATGTTGTTGCGTTTCGTGTTGCTGATTGGGTAGAACAGAATGTGAAGTATGATTTAAATTCAGTGACTGCGAAAGCTGTGCAGAAGTCAAGTTGGGTGTTAGAGAATAAAGAGGGAGTGTGTGATGAATTAACGAATTTGTTTATTTCAATGATGCGTTCGTTAGGGATTCCTGCGCGTTTCGTTTCAGGTTTAGCGTATACCAATTTGGGTCATACGTGGGGTCCGCATGGCTGGGCTGAAGTCTACTTGCCTGGTCAAGGGTGGGTTCCGTTTGATGTAACCTATGGGCAGTATGGGTGGATTGATCCTTCTCATATTAAATTGAAAGCTGCTGCAGATTCTGGTGATCCTTCATTAAGATTCACATGGAGGGCTGTTGATGTAAAGTTTAAGTCGCAGGAAGTTAATTTGTCTGCGCATTTAGTTGATGCGGGAAAAAAGAAGGCTGGTCCGGTAAGTATTCGTGTTCGCCCTCTTGTCGATCGCGTTGGTCCTGGTTCGTTTGTTCCAGTGGAGGTCACGTTGAATAATCCTCGTGATATTTATATTCCTGAAGGTGTTGTGATTACAAAAGCTCCTCCGCTTGTTGAGAAGAATGTAAAGCATATCTTAGTAAAACCATCCTCTTCTGAAAAGTTGTATTGGATTGTGAAGATTCCAAAGAATGTTGATCCTAATTTTATGTATTCTACGTTTGTGGAGGTGGAGGATGTGTTTCATGAAACTGCCACGACGAATATTTCGTATAGCAGTAATGGAAAGGTTGTTGATCAGAATGAAGCGTTAAGTTTGATTGGTGCGAGTGTTGGTGAAGTGAGGCAGGGTGCATTAAAATTAGTGTGTACGGGAAAGGATCATGTGTTTTCGTATGAAGCGTTGAATGTTGAGTGTAGTATTAAGAATGAGGGGGATGCTTTTTTGCGTAATGTGAATGTGTGTTTGCGCGGTCAATGTCAGTACGTTTCGTTGAATAAGGGTGAAGTGAAGAAGGTGAAGTTTGGTGTGGTGAATTTAAAGCCGGGTTTTACACGTTTAGAAGTGACTGCTGAATTAGAATTAGAACGAGCAAAGGCAGCCTTATTAGTGAATGTGTTGAACAGTCCGGATTTAATCTTGTCTGATGTGCGTGTTCCTGAGAGTGTGGCGTATAATGATCCGTTTGTCTTGAGTTTTGTGATGTCTGTGAAAGCGCCAGTGAAAGATGTGAGTGTGTTGTTGAATAATCAGGAAGTAATTTTGCTTCAGACGTTAGATAGTTCAAAGAAGGTTGTTGTTAATACGTATGGGAGAGAGTATGTGCGTAATCCTGTTGCGAATGTGACGATTAAGTTTAGTGATCAGAATGATAAGAAGTATTCTTTTTCGAAGAGTATTCCTGTGAAAGTGGAGAGTGTTCCATTATTTATTAGATTATTGTTGTGGATGAGAATTGTTTAAAGAAATTTAAGCCTAGTTCCCTTTTTATTGATTGCTCGTTCTTTTTCTACAAGCGTTGCATATTCTTTGTCATTTTCTATAAGCGTAACGACGTTTCCCTCTTCTAAATAAGCAGGATTGATCCATCTGAATTTTTGATAATTTTCAATATCCGGATTGTTTTCTTCAAAGGTATAGAGAATAGGTTTTTCAAGTTGAGAAAGTATTTTTTTAATGAGTGGGTTCGAGCTCTTGCTGATTTTATTTAAAACAGTTTCATCATCTGTGTAGAAGTCTTCTCTTGTGAGAATTCCTTCTTTAAGTGCTTCTTTAAAGGCAGTTGCTGCCAAGTGATAGCGCGCTGTTGAATCTGCATGTCCCCAGTGTTCTACTTGACATTTTAAGTATCCTCTCGCAAAGCGTTGTGCTGCTTCTTTTGTTTTAAAAACGATTCGATTGTTGAAAGTAGTGAGAGCTTCAACGATCATGCCTACGCCTTCTTTGTCTGCGTATTCTTCTAGCTCTCTTAAAGTGTAATCCACTCTATCTGCGCAAAGTGCGGGAGCTGGTTGTTCTAGGAGGGGGAAATGTTCATAGTTAACAATCCTCTGAAAGTTCAAATCGTGCTTCTGAATAATTTCAGGAATTTCGGTCATGCGGAGGAAATCTTCGTGAATAGAGTCTTGAAGATCTTGTTCTAAACCTGAATCAAAGACTTCGTCTGCGAGGTGGGAGAATGCTAAGTGCGATGCATCGTGAAGTAATCCTGCTGCTTGTTCTTCAACACTTGCTCCGAGTTTTCTTAAGAGAAGCATGACGCCGACACAGTGATCATAGCGTTTGAAGCCGGGAGTAGGTAAATAGTAAAGGTGAGGTGGGAGACCGTGTTGGTTTATTTTCTTTAAGCGTTGGACGGTAGGGCTTTCGATTAATTCAAGAAGAATTGGTTCATTGATTTCAACTGTTCCATAAACAACGTCTCTTATTTTCATTAGTTTACCAAAGCGTATAAATTAAAAAAGATTTAGGTGCTTGACCATATTCCTAGTTTTTGTTCTTGTGCCTGTTGCTCTGCTTTTTTGATTAAAGGACAATATTTTGTATTAGGTTCTATTGGGTAGTATGTTGCTAGTCCTTGTTCCACAGGATCGAGATTGTATAGATGATTGTTTTCTAAATTTCGTACATATCTTAATTCTCTTTTGAATTGATCTTTCGTTGTTTTATCTTTTTCTAATAAAACTTCTTTATGTAATAACAATTCAGAGAGATAGAGTGTTGCTTCTTTGGAATAAGCTTCTCCTTTCTCTGGAGTGTTGATGCAGATCATGCGAATGTGTTTTCCGTTTTGAATTTCAAACGTATCTCCGTCAACGATGCGAGTAACAAGTGCGTGTTCATAGGTTTCTTTTGTTGTAAAGCCGGTAAAATCTACTTGGAAAAGTAATCCAATTAAAATAAAGATAGAAGTAATGAAGAATGTTTTGGTGAATTTGTCCATTTAGTAGGATCTGCCGAAGTAAGCATGGATTTTTGCTGGTTGTTGGCAATGGAAGCAATTAGTTTTAACTGATTCTTGTTTGAAAGGAATGGTAAGGGATTTTGCTCCTTCGGTTTTATTTTTCATGTCTGTTTCACATTGTTCCTTTCCACACCACGGTGAGAGAGCAATCTGTTTTTCTTTTAAGACAGTTTGAAATTCTTCCCAAGAGCTTATTTTTTTAATGCTTTGTTGTAAGAGTGTTTCTGATTTTTGATAAAGTTCTTGTTGCATTAATTTCAAAGTTTTGTCTACTGTTTTCTTTAAGTCTTTAAGTGCAATAAATTCTTTTTTTCCAGTATCTCTTCGTACAACAACAGCTTGGTTTTTCTCTAAGTCTTTTGGTCCGAATTCAATTCTTAAAGGAATTCCTTTTAGTTCCCATTCGTTGTATTTCCATCCTGGTGTGTATCCTTCTCGTTCATCAAGAAGGGTGTTGAAAGATTTGAGTTGTTTTTGTAGTTCCTTAGATTTTTTTAAGATTTTTTCTTTATTATCCTCCTGAAAGATGGGAACAATGACTACTTTATTCTCTGCCACGTTTGGAGGAAGAACTAGTCCTTTGTCATCTGAATGAACTGCGATCATAACTCCGATAGAACGTGTGCTTAGTCCCCAGCAGTTTTGAAAAGGATGTTTGCTTTTTCCGTCGCTATCTAAAAAGGAAATGTTGAATGATGTTGAAAAGTTTTGTCCTAAATGATGTGAGGTGCATGCTTGTACTGCTTTTCCATTTGGAAGAAAAGTTTCTAAACTTAGAGAATAGTCTGCTCCTGCAAATCGTTCTTTTTCTGATTTTGTTCCGGGCAGACTTGCAATTCCTAAGACTTCTTTATAGCATTGTTCGTAAAAGGTAAGGATTTGTTTTGCTTCTTTGTCTGCTTCTTTTTTTGTTGCAAAGACAGTATGCCCTTCCTGCCAGTGGAATTCTCTTGCTCTTAAGAAAGGTGTTGGGTGTTTAAATTCCCAGCGTAAAACTGAACACCACTGATTTAATTTTAAAGGTAAGTCTTTGTAGGATTTAATCCATTTTGCATAAGCATCATACATAATTGTTTCTGAAGTTGGTCTGATAGCGAGTCGTTCACTAAGTTTACTATTTCCTGCTTCTGTAACCCATGCTACTTCTGGTGCGAATCCTTCGATGTGTTTAGATTCTTTGATAAGTAAGTGTTCTGGAATGAGGAGGGGGAATGCACTATTCTTTACGCCTGTTTTTTTAAACTTTTTATCGAGGTATTCTTGAATTCTTTCCCAGATGTAATAAGCACGTGGTCGTAGGATGTAACATCCTGAAACGTCGGAGTATTCAATGAGTTCTGCTTTTTGTAAAACTTGGGTATACCATTCTGAAAAGTCGGCCTCTTTTTTGACAGTAATGCCCATAAGTTTGTCAGCCATGAATGCTTTACGAAGTATGATTCTTTATAAAGTTGTTTGTTAAAGTTTCGGAAGAATTTTATTTAGAAGGATGGGTTGGTGTTTCTTTAGGATAGATCTGTACTGGTTCTTTTAATTTTATAATTTGAGAATAAGCAAGCATTGATCCGATCGCGACTGCTGCACCTAGAACAATTCCTATTAATCCGTATTTGTATTTGGTACTAGCTGGTTCTTGTTGTTGAGCTGGTTTGTCTGTTGGTTGTTCTGTACGTGCTTGATAAAGGCGATTAAGGTCGTCAGTTGTTGCAAGTTTTCCTAATCTATCCATTAATTCTAAAGGTAGTCGTGCTTCGAGAGTCGGTTTTGGTGTTGTTCTGTCGGTCTTAGCAATTTTTGCAGCGTAATCTCTTCCAATCTGTGCGTCAGCTTCATAGAGGTGGGTGAGCAATCCTGTTGCTTTGTCTGCAGGGGCTGTTGCTTTGATAAAGGCTTCATAGCGGGATAAGGCGGGGTGAATAAATGTGTAAGATGGTTGAACTGTTGGTTTTGGTCCTTTTGCTGAAGGTGCAGCTGGTTTTAGTGAGGGGGTTGCTGGGCTTGGGGCTTCAACGGATAACATTTCTAAATCAGACATAGAGAGTTCTATTGCTTGGGGGTTACTTCCATCACCTGTAGTATTATTGGGTACAGAAGCAAGGTCTGCAACAACAGGCGGTGGTGCGGTATAGAGGGGGGGAGCTCTTGCGTTTGTTTGTTCTCCTTGATATTCGCGTGGTTGAGCAACTGCTTTTCCAGCTTCTACGAGGTGGGATTCTGTTCGGGGAGAGCCTTGAATCTGATCTCTGCGGATAATGTGGGCTCCAGAACGTTCTGCATTAGCAAGATCTTCAAGTCGAGATTTGGGCGGCTGTTTTTGGACAACTGTTCCTCGTTCGCGAGTGAGGTCTGTAGATTCTGGTTGATCGAAGTAGGGTGCAGGAATTGCTCCAGGTCTACTTGAATCATATCCTAATGTTTCTGCTCCGTCTTTTCCAAGTATAATGTCTGGTAAGTCTGCAAGTCTTCCCTGCCCTGTTGGAGCTTCTTGATCTAAAGGTGTAGAATCAGATCGTCGTTGTACGGGTTGTGTTCTTCGTAAATCTGCTGGGGGAGGTTGTCCTTGTGATCTTGATATAGTTCCAGCTCGTGGTGGTGCTTTCCCTGGGGGTGGTGATTTTCCATTATTATTATTATTATTATTTGGCATTTGTCGTCCTCATAAAGTAAATAACTAAAATAGCAGTTAATTTATAAAGCTTTGGAGAGCGCTATCTATCTTTTGGAATATGGAGGTTAAAGTAGTTAAATTAAGTAATTTTATGGAGCGGGGTAGCATAATCTTTTTAAAGAACAACATTGCTTCTATCTTTTATGGATGAAGTAAAAGAGATGCCGTCTGCACCAATACCTCATGAAGTGCAGGATAGTCATGGTGAAGTGTTTCTCAATAAATGGGGTTTAATTGCATTAGTTATTGTTGGTGTTTTAGTTATTATTAATCAATTATTTATTTTCTCTCTGTCTGGTCCTATGCTTGGTTCTGCATCAAGGTCGATTAGTCTTGGTGGTTCTACTGATTTGGATGATGTGGATGTTTCAAAGATTCAATCTACTCCTCAGGGGATTGCAGCCTTGTTTCCTGTTGATAAAATGAAGACTGCTGATGATGCGGTTGCGATAATGATTCCTACTGGTACTCCAGATTATGGGGATGAGATGGGCGTATCCTATGATGATCCTGTTGTTTCTTTAGAAAAATTAGCAAAGGCATATCCTGCGTTAAAGAAACAAGCGCAAGACAAACCTGAAGTCTGGCAGAGGTATTTGAAATTAGCTGCTGCTCCGACTGGTATTTCGTGTGAATTTTGTTGTGGTATTGGTCCGCAAGGTATTGATGAAGATGGAAATTCAAAATGTGGATGTTCTCATAATCCTGCAGTGCATTCTGTTACGTTATGGTTAGTGCTTAATACTGATTATTCTGATGCAGAGATTTTAAAAGAAGTGTATTTATGGAAATCGTTATTCTTTCCTAAGGATATGGTTCAGCTTGCTGTGAAGATTTCTGGTGGTGACACGTCCGTCTTAGAAGATCTTCCGGGTATGGTTGGCGGTTGTTAAGGGTAATTATTTAAACAAAGTTAAGTAAAGAAGAATTATGAAAAAACTATTTTTAGTTGGAATTGGATTGTTAATGTTTGCTGGTCTTGTTTCAGCAATTACTCTTCCTCCAAATTTAATTAAATTGGTTGAACATCAAGAGGCAGTTGCAAAGAGCATCACGTTTCTTGCTGCGTTCTTAGCCGGTGTAATCAGTTTTACGTCACCTTGTGGTTTTGTATTATTTCCAATGTATTTTGCGTATGTGTTTCAGGAAAGAAAGAAAGCAATGCAAATGAGTGCTTTATTTTCAGTAGGATTATTAATTGGATTTGTGGTTGTAGGATTAATTGCAGGGTTTGTTGGTTCTTTTTTTAATCAATATAAGTTAGTTTCAGCTGTTGTTGCAGGAATCTTATTAATCTTGTTTGGAATCTCGGTCTTCTTCAATAAAGGATTTAATTTGTTTAATCTAAAAATGGATGTGAGAAGTAAGTCTGGATTTGGATTAATAATATTTGGATTTTTATTCGCGTTTGCGTGGGCGCCTTGTTCTTTTGCAGTCTTAAGCGGGATTTTTTTACTTGCAGGTCTTTCTGGTTCGTTAATGAAGGCAAGTCTAATGTTGTTTGTGTTCGGGTTAGGTGTTGTCGTTCCATTTCTCTTAGTATCTTATTTCTCAGATAGATTTGATCTTGCTAAAAGAGTACAGGGTAAGGTAAGAGAATTTACGTTATTTAATAAAAAAATAGTTACAACAACCTATAATCTTGTTGCTTCTTTATTATTAATTGTTTTAGGCGTATTAACAATCATGTTTCAAGGAACCCAGTTCTTTCAAATCTATGCAACGACGTATGTGCCTGAGTCAATTGATGTTGCTGCTGATTTGAATAAGAATTTCTTATCAGGGTTTGTTGCTTCTTCGATTGGAAACGGGGTTGGTATTATTGTGGGTGTTTTGATTCTGATTGTACTTATTTATTTAATTAGAAAAAAGTAAGATGGCGGGCTTGTCAGGATTTGAACCACTGAAGGGTTTTTAGTATTTAGTGTTTGGGGGGTAGTTTCCGTCTTATTTATTGTTTTGTTTGTTTTTTCCATTTTTTTGTTTCTCCCGTTTTTCTCTTTTTGAACCTTTTTAGTCTGGATTTGGAAGTAAATAAGATTATGTATTGATTATGTATTGAAATAGGGACTATCAAATATAGAATAAAATGCTCTTAGCGGTTGGGATTCTAAATCTTTTATTAGACTATTGATCTTTTTCCGATCAAGAGGACTAACCGCGTCTTTAAAATTTTCATAATTAAAAGCTGCGAAGTCTATAAATACGCTTTTTTCTTCAAATAATGCGGGTTTCTTTTCTTTTATAAAATTAGCAAAAGCGATGTATCCTTGTTTTAGCTCCTCTTTAAAAAAAGTAATTGCGAATCTTCCTTCTTTTTCATGATCTCGAAGATATAAAAGGAATAGTAAAATCTTTTTTAATGACATTAAACTCATCTCTTTAAGTTCTTGTGATTCTTTAATTCTTTCGACTACTTCTTCTCTTTTATTTTTATATTCCCCTTTCAAAGAAATGGGAGAAAGACTGATTGGAGGTCTACCTGCGTAACGAGTGGATTCCTTTTTCTTATCAAAAAGTAAGAAATGATTTGAATTTCTACGATTTTGTCTTTCAGACAGACTTAAACCTAAATAATTCAAAAACTTCTCTCCTTGAATTTCCCTATGTTCTTCTTCTTCTAATTCGCTTTGATACTTTTCCATTAAATAGTGAAAAATCCCAGATCTAATGAGAATTTGTATTTTTCTTCGGTTTCCTGTAGAACTAACTTTCTTAAATAACTGCTTCGAACTAAAATCTTTGAAGAGAGTATCTAATTGCAAAACGTTTTCTTTAAAGATCTCTTCTAAGTTCATTTCGTCCATAAAAACCCCTTAACCATGACCGAAATATCAAAATCTTTATTTAAAAGTCTTTACATTTACATAATATGATAAAAAGTCAAAAAATTACAATTAGTCTACCAAGAGAGATTGTGGAGAACATTCGTCAGTATGCAAAATTAAATGGGCAAAGTGTCTCTGGTTTGATTAAAGTAAGTGTATTAGAAAAAATAAAAAAGTAAAGAAACTCGCGCAATAGTGTTTAGCTTTTCTAGTATTTAAAACTATTTGGAATAGCCATTGCATTAGAGTTTTCTTCGCTTTTTCATAATCATCCCGGGTCATCAAAGATGATAGGGAGAGGTACAAACAATGGAATTAACAACCGAAAAAATAGGTAAGATTGAATGGGGGGATTTTCGCTCTAACTTTTTTGTATTAGAAGTGAACGATCCTGCTGATCTTTTACTTACAGAATGGGTTCAAATAAAAAGAAGTTTTGGAGAGACGGAACGAAACGGTCTTGCTTTCAAGGTTCTAGAGATTGACGGGAAACGTGTTGACCAATCTTTCGAAACTTGTTCAAAGAGACTTATCCGACTCCTAAAACCTCTCGTTGAAGAAGCAGAATTAAATCAAAGAAGAGAATTTAGAGTGAGAATCATTAGAACAGGTGGAGGTTATGATACTCGATACTCTGTAAAGAAGCTTTGAGCTTCTTTTATTTCTTAGGAGAAAAAACATGACGACAGATTTCAAAAAACTACAATTTTATCAGCTTGCTGAAGACTTCACCATCGAGATCTATGAATTAACAAAAAGATTTCCAAAAGAAGAAAAGTATGCCTTAATTTCTCAACTACAGAGAGCATCTACATCTGTTTGTCTGAACTTGGCGGAAGGATGCGGTCGTGATTCAGAAAAAGAAATGGTTCATTTCTTCTTTACTTCAATGGGCAGCCTAAAAGAAGTTTCTTCGATCCTTTCGATTAGTTTGAGGCTGAGTTATATTTCCAGATCTCAATTTGAAGATTTGAATACTAAGCTAGAAACTATTTCTCGGATGATTGGTGGTTACATAAAGAAGGTTCGAGCAGGATTTGAAAATGCCTAGAGACTGTAATTATTGTTGGATCTACTCCTTGTTTGCTAAAAAGGAATTTTGTCCTACGTGTGAAGAACAGCTTTTAGATTGGCAAATCCATGTTCTCTTAAAAAATGTAGAAGATGATCTAGGCAGAAAGGAGGATGATTTTTATGAAAGACCTTTTCGAAAATAAATCTGAAGAATTTAAAAAATTGAATAAAGAATCGATAAGAATTTGTAATGAAATAGAAAATGTTCTTCAAGGAATGGGTTTAGTAGCTATGATTCTTATTATTAATTCTTTGTCTTTGTGTTTAAAGCTTCCTAAAACTGTCAGGCAGAGAAATAGCACTCTTCTTATTGCTCTTCGGGGATGTGCGAAAAGTACTTTGATAGTGGATATTCTTGGAGAGAGTAATCCTAACTTTTTTCAGCGTTTAGATACTAAAACGTTTGAATCTCAACTCGTTAAAAAACCGAAAGAGTATTTTCAGAATAAAGTTCTTGCTCATGACGATCTTATTACTCTTCTTGCCGGATTGAGTATTAAGCAGAGACAGCAATTGGTTAATTTTTTTGTTCAAATTTTAAATGGGGGAAGGTATAGTAGGGAGGGTGTGGAGTTGAAAGATGTTAAGTGTGTGGTTGCTTTTGGAATTGCCAAAGAGAATTATAGTAAACACAAGACTGAATTTTTTGAAGCAACGTTGTTGGATCGTATTGCAATTTATGAAAAGGTTGTCAATCGAGATGATAAGCTTAGAATCTTAGAGTATAGGGATAATCAGCTTAATTCGAAACAGGCTTTGCCGAAGATCAAACTTCCTTTTACTAAAACTGAGAAAACAATAAAGCTTAATCTTAGTGAAGAGGATAAGGAAGAGATACGGAGGTTAGCTATTGATCTGGATGATTATGGGATTATGAGTTTTGCTCGTGCTCAGGATTTTATTAAGGTTTTTTTAATGAGTAATGCTCTTTTGAATAAAAGAGAAGAAACGAACTGTTTTGATCTTGAATTTTATAAGATGCTTCATCCTTTTCATTTGGAAGCTTGTGGAGAGTTAAAGAATTGGGACATAATTCGTAAATTCCGCGTTCAAAATCCAAGTATTCCTGTAAAAGAGATTATCCAAAAGACGGGGATTAATGAAAAATCGGTTTATCGTATTCTAAAGAGGCTGAAAGAAAGGGGTGAGATAGGATGATTCTCGTTTTCTTAAAAGTTCATACGTCTTATAGGTGTTAGATTTTGTAAGAATTTGAGAATTTAAGGATAAAGTTCTAAAATTTTTTTCTTTTACTTTATTTCTACCCCAGAACATGAAGCTTACAAAAAGTACTGCAAATATTATCCCATTTATGACTTCGTTTGGTGATTCTTTTTTGACCCAAATCTCGAAAGCAAAGTACATACTAAACATACCAATAAATGCACCAATTCCTGAAGAAAAGCTCATCAGAATTTCTATTTGTGAAGTAAAATTCTTTTTTTGGGAGGCTTCGTTTTTAGAATCAGTTTCATCTTTTTTAGGTAAATTAACATCCATTTCCACTGCCTTGACATCCTCCAACCATTTGAGGAAGGATAGTAGTAGAAGGTGTTGTGCTGGTTATTGTTCTTAAAACTCCCTTCTCGCAACTGTTTCGATTGTCTGAACAAGAAGCAAAACAGCTTGAAAATGAACCGAGGGCTTGACAAGCTTGATTTAAATCATTAGCCTTTTCTTTACCCTTGGATTGATCTGTACATCTTTGAGAACAAGTACTTTCTTCTATTTTACAAGATAAAAAACCACTTACAAATTGATCATAATGTTTAACGACCAAATTGCAACTTTCTGAAGCGGTTTTGATGTACGTTTTTCCTGCTTGTAGTTCTGCTTGTAGTTTATCTTGACAATTGGAAATAACCTGATCTGCTCTAAAGAAGGTATACGCCCAAAGAAAGATTCCACAAAAAATTGCGACTGAGAGGATAAGAATTGCCCAGTCTTTATTTGAAAACCCTTTCTCCATCTTTTCTCCTTGTAAAGTAATTTATTTAAACCTTTCCATTTTTAAGTGGTGATTCAGTGTAAACTGTATTAAACCTTATTCTACACTGAAATCATGGAGAAAAAGGAGGTAGAAGCTTACTCTTGGATAGCTAGAGGCAGCCTAAGAAGAGCAGTGATTAGAGCCTTAGAAAAACCAAGAATCGTTTCAGACATTTATAAAGAAGCTAAAAACTATAATCCCCTAATCTCGCTTAATAACACTTCTGACACACTAAGAGATTTTGAAAAAATGAAAATTGCTACGTGCATTAACCCTAAAGAAAAAGTAGGTAGAATCTACAAACTTACTCTTTTGGGAGAAAAGATAAGAAAGGAGCTTTGATCATAACAGAGAGATTTCTTTTATATTTAATACACATAAGCTAATTAACAAGATTATTTTTATCATGGAGATATAAAAGAGGCTCTAGATCGATTAGAGCTGTAAATAATTGAGTGTTA
>JBAZPJ010000006.1:0-21075 GCA_041648255.1 Candidatus Nanoarchaeia archaeon | reverse complement strand
AAAGAAGCCTCTTCGGAGATACTCAAGAGAGGAGAAAGGTTTTAAAGATTATGGATGTGAAGAAGATAGATAAGAAGAAAGCAGCATTATATTTTTTATTAGGATTTATTCTTGTAACGAATTTTATTCTTATTCTTTGGCCTTTGCGGACTTCCTATTGGTGGGATGAGACAGTATATTTACAGCATGCAGAGGTTATTTTTTCTGGAAAAGAAAATTATGATGAGTTTCAGTTAAGACCCCCAATTTTATCGATGCTTTTTGCATTCGGTTTCTTATTCAAACATCATGTGTTCGCTGCAGATATAATTGTTGGATTAATAGGCATGCTTGGAACGTTAATGATGTACTTTCTTGGAAAAGAAATTAGTGGAAAGAAAGTGGGTCTTTTAGCTGCAGCATTTTTCGGATTTACTTCTTTTATAGTAAGGCAGGCTCATTCGATTATGACTGATGTTCCGAGCCTTGTTTTTTTTGCAGTAGCGTTTTACTGTCTCATTAAAGCTTCAAAGATAGAAAGTAAGAAATGGTACCTTCTGTCCGGATTTTTTTTAGGAATAGCAATTCTAACGCGGTTTACACAATTAATTTTGATAAGTGTGTTTATAATATATATATTAGTCAAGAAAATATCTTTACAGAAAATAAGACATATTTTGCTAGCTTTTTCAGCAGTGCTCTTTCCTTACCTGCTGTGGGCACAATTAAAATTTGGTTTTTTCTTAATTCCTTTCATAAGGGCAAATTCTGCTGTTTCTGATCAAGTTGGAAATATTTTTTTTTACATTGCAAACCTCTCAAAGGTTTATCCATTAATGATCTTATTAGGGGTTATTCCCTATTTAATTATTGTTTACAAAAAGAGAAGCTGGTTAGACACGGTTTTAGTTAGTTGGATTTTAATTTTTTTAGCTTATGTTTCGATAACTCCCCATAAAGAGTTGAGGTATATTCTTCCAATCACTGTCCCCTTATTTTTAATTTCTGCAAGAGGATTTGTAGAGTTTTTTGAAACAAAGAAACTTTTAATGAAATCTTTGGTCATAATCAGTATAGTGCTATTAGGATTCTATCAATTACCTGATGGAGAAAAAGTAAAAGAATTATTCGGGGTTAATCAGCCGTTCATAAATGCGTATGAAAGTCCAGCACAGGAGATTTCAGAGTATCTAGTTTCATTGAACGAAACGGACAGAGTGATTTATGCAAATCACGAGTATCCCGTGTATGGTTATTATACAAATTTAAAGATTAAAACAGTATATGGGGGTGAAGAGTTTTATAGATGGTATCCTGCAAACATGAGAGAAAGTGGATTTTTTGTTTTTTATAAAGAAGTTAAAAAATACCCTGCTCAAGAATGGCTGGATTCAAAAAAAGAATTTAAAAAAATAAAAGAAACCGAGGAAATTATTGTATATCGCTATAATCCCTCCAAAAGCTCTGTTTTAGGAGTTTCTGAATTTTCACCATTTAAGATGAGAGTAATAGATTTTCTCCTCAGTTTTTTTAAAAAATGAAGTATAGGGTCCCCAGGAAAGAAGTAGTTTTTTAGATTATTTGGCAAGATACCGCGTAGTACTAAGTTTCGTTTCAAGTTGTTCTTTTGATTGAAATCCAGTATAAAGAGTATCATCAAGAGTAATGCTCGGTGAGGTTTTAACAGCATAAATTGATTTAAGTGCATTAAGAGCAGGATCGTCTAAATCCGCATCAAAAGAATAAACACGTACGTTTGGATATTTTGCACGAAGGTAACTTAAGATGTATCCTTGGCTTTCACAGTCCGGACAAGTTTTTTCATCTGAAGAGTAGAAGTAGAGGAGGAGGCGATAGTCTGTTCCGCATTGTTCGTTAAGTTTCTTTAAAAACAGCCAGTGTCTTAATTCAAGGAGAGAATAATATTCTTTAAGTTTTAGGACGTCTGGATCTTGTTTTCCTAATTGATCTTCCATTGCGGTTAGTCTGTTTGCAAGTGATCCTAATTCTACAACAATGCCATCCACGTCTTTGAATTTACAAGGATTTTCTTGGACAAGTAATGCTTGGATATCATAGCTTGCGAGTTGGATTCGTAAGTCTTGTTGTAAGTCTTTGAGTTCTGTGAATTTTGATTCTGTGAGGACTGCGCCTAAGAGTAATCCGATAACAAATATTCCGGTAGTTAAAAGAAATGCGATGAAGTATCTTTTTTTACTGATTACTCGTTCTACCATCGTTGTCGTTTTCCTCTGATTAAATCTACAAAGACAGTGAGCCATACAAATGAGGCGAGTAATCCATAGGCCAGGATGTAGATCGGTACTGAGATAAATCCGTATCTGAATACTTTTTCTTTTGTGTAGTGATAGGCATAATTGATAATCGTTAAGGAGAGGATTAAACTGATAATTGCAAAGAAGAGGTTGGTGAAATTTAAGTCGAACCAGGTGAAATTAAATTGGAGGTTTTTTAAGAAGACGGAGAAGTCAAAGTTGATGCTGCTCCAGTTGTTTATTCGTTGTAAGAGGGGTTTGAGGATGAATCTCCATCCTGTTAATCCGATAAAGGTGACTGCTAAGAATCCGGATAATAAGACGCGGGGTAGTTGTAATAATCCGAAGTCTCCATATTTTTTGTTGAAGATCATGTTTTTGTAGGTGAATAAGTTTAGTAAGGTTCCTTTGTACCATCTGTTTCGTTGTTTGATGATTCCTTTGAAAGTGTGTGGTGTTCCAGTGTAAACTGTTGTATTGAGGAGTTGGATGATTTTGTAATGTTTTTTTTGAATTTTTAAAGTGATTTCAAAGTCTTCAGTTAAGTTATCTACAGCAAATCCTCCAACTTCTTTTAAGATTTTTTTCTTGTAGACACTGAATGGTCCTGGTGCGACGTGGACGCAGTTGATTGCTGCCATTAAGGATTTGTAAAAAAAGTTGAGGAGGTATTCGCACCATTGGAGTTTTTGTAAGATGGTTGTGGGAGTGCGTACTTTCATTAAAGGTAGGACAACTGCGACATCGTCTGTAAAGTGGGGGAGCATTTTTTTTAATGCGTCGCTAGAAATTTCTGAATCTGAATCTAAACAAACGAAGTATTCTCCCGTAGCACGCCTAAGTGCGGTGTTGAGTACTGCTCCTTTTCCTGCATTTTTTTGATCAATGAGTAAGATATTTTTTTGGGGGTGTTCTTTGATAAGTTGTTTGATAACTGAAAGGCTATTGTCTTTTGATCCATCGTTTACGACAATAATTTGGAGTTTATTGGCGGGATAATCGAGGGCTAAGACGGAAAGGATACTTTTTGCTACGTTTTTTTCTTCGTTATAGACGGGTAGTGCTACGGTTACTTTAGGAAAATGGGTTAATTCTTTTTCTTCTGTGAGGATTCCTTTTTCAAAGAAGGTTAAGAGCCAGAAGGTGATGAAGTAGAGTGAGAGGTAAAAGGCTACTAAGACGAGGATTTGTAAGAGTTCCATTTGTTAGTAGACTAAGTAGATGTCAACCTCTTCGTTATGATAAATATTGCTAAAAAGTTTGGGGCTGTAGGTTAGGAGGAAGAGGAATTCTGTTTCTCCGTTTGGCCAAAGTTCTTGTTTCATTGTTTTATCTACATAAATATAGGTAACATCGTATTTATTAAGAATGCTTTTTGCTGTTGCGAGGTCTTGGGTGTGGAAGAGGGTCTGAGTATCCTTCCAGCGTTGGTTGAGTTGTGGTGCGTACCAGAAGTGGTGGTCAAGAACGTTTTGTTTTCCGGCGTAGGTAAAGAAGACTCCATTTTCGTAGTTGCTTAGGACAACTTCTTCTCCAGGTTGTTGTTTGAGAAAGGTTAATGCGTCCAGGGTGGATGCAGTTGGTTGAAATGCTGAAGCTTGGTGAAGATAAGAAACTGTACTGAAGAGTAATCCGCACCAGATGAGAAGAATGGTGAATGTTTTGAAGTTAATACTTTTCCAGTCTCGTTGTTTGAGGTGTATTAAGGTGCTTGCTGCTAAGGGTGCTGCTAAAAAGATAAGGGCGTAAAGGAGGAAGGGAAAGTAGGCGACAAGGAAGAAGCTAAGAAGAAGGGTGAGAAAAGAAAAGAAGAGGTGGTGTGTTTCTTTGCTTAAGAAATAAAATCCTAGGAGGGTGAGTAGGAAGAAGAAGGTGGCAAATCCAAATTCTCCGCCAAGGTCAGAAAGGAATCCGTATTGTAAGAAGGATAGTCCGATGTCTGGTGTGTTAAAAGTGGGAAATTCTGCCAGTCCAAGTTTGAAGGGTGTTGGATTGAATAAAAGTGTAAGTAATAAAAGAGAAAGAGCTAATGTGGTTAGGTATGTTGTTGTTATTTTTTTCTTATAGCGTGCGAGTAATGCGAAGAGTAAAACGAAAAAGGATATTCCTACACTAAAAAGAGGAAGGAAGAGGAGGGTTAAGAGGGAACTAAAATGTTTTTCTTCTAATAAAAAATAAAGTGCTAAAAGAACGAGGAAGAGTGCGATGCTGTATTTTTGTGCGGTGCTGTATAAGTAAAGTGTTGCAGGGTTGAGTACTAAAAGTAAAGTTGAGAGGAAAGCGTATTCGTGTTTTACTTTAATCATAATCAGATAAAAAATAAAGATGCTTGCGAGGCCAATAAAGAAGGGAAGCCAGCGTGCGAGTGGTGCGGGAGCGAGGCTGAGAATAAACGGAAACCCCTTCTCTGTAATCAAAGGGCGTGATCCATAGCTTAATTCATCTTGCTGGATCCATCCTTTTTCTGCAATGCTTTCTGCTAGTCGTAAATTAGCATAAGTTTCTTTTCCTAAGAATGTGCCAGGAGAAGTGTATTCTCGAATAAAAAAGAGGGTTAAGAAGAGAAGAGTAAAGATTCCTAAGCAGAGTACTACGTGTTTAGTGTTAACAGCTGACAAGGGTGATGCCTCCTTTGTGGGTAAAGCAGGGTGGTGTTGCATATGTTAATTCTTTAATCCCATATAATCGTTCTGTTTCTGGAGATAAATAAATTGCGGTGATGTTATATTTGTGAATATATTCTAGTGCTTTTGCTTGGCTCCATGTGGTGTAGATTGCTTGAACGTCTTTGAGGCGTTCTACTGGTGCTGGTGCGAGTAAGAAGGTTGTGTCAAGGACATTTTTTCTTTTGCTTAATGAAGTGATTAAGTGACCTTCTTGTAAATTACCTAAGACTGTTGCGTCTGGAGAGGTAAGTTCGTTGATTCTAGTAAGATCAACAATAGTGTCTTTTGGTACTGCTTCTAGTCGGGTAAGTTGGGTGTAGGCGGGAAGTAAAATTGTTAAGATAATTAAAAGTCCGACAAGTCCGACAAAATACTTACTGAGGTTACTGAATTTTGTTTTTTGTAAATAGAGGTAGACTTTGTGTAATGCTAAGGAAGACAGTAATGCGAGTGCCATACTAAAGTAAAGTAATCCTGTTGAGGCGGGTAATAATCTAAAGAGGAGAAGTGTTAAGACCGCTAAGGTAAGTCCGCTGACGACAAAGACGGGTTTGTTTTTTTCTTTATTAATTCCAAAGTAGAGGGATGCTCCGCCTAAGAGTAAAGGAAGTAATCCAGCAGTTAAGATTAATTCTAAGCTGGTAAAGGGGCGATAGGTTTCGGATAAGAGGACATTGGGAATGTTTTGCCAGATGAATCCTAAGCCATAAGCGAGGAATGCTTTTTTGTAGAGGAGTAAAGAGACAAAGACGAGGGAGAGGATGCTGAAGAGTGTTGCTTCTTTTTCTAGTTTAGACGCGTTGAGAGCTCCTCCTGCTTGGAGAAAAAAATAAAATAATAAGGCTAGGGGAAGTAAGTACGCTTTCTCACTGGTGAACGGAAGGATGAATGCAATGATCATGAATATCCAGAAGTGATTGCGATTTTCTAAATGGAGAAAGGCGTATAATCCTAAGTAGAGTAAAGGAATGAATAAACTATCTGGACTTAAAGAATTAGTTGTTTCCCATAAGAATAAGGGAAGAAAACTAAAGAATGTTGCTCCTGCGAGTGCGGCCCATTTGTTTCTTGAAATTTCATAGGAGAGGAGGTAGGCGGGAAAGACTGTTGCTGCGAAGAAGAGTTCTGGTAAGATTTTTAATAAGAATGAAGAGCCAAGGCTGAGAAGTGCCATTAAGAAGTAAAAGAAAGGAGGGTACACTAATTCTCTTCCGCCGTAGCTAAAGGAGTCGTAGGTTAAGAAGTTTTTTTCTTCAACTAAGTGAGTGATAACTCGTTCATGAAAATAAGCGTCGCTAGTGCTGTAGGTGTCTTGGGTTAAAGTAAAACTTAATCGAAAAAGTGCGATAAAGATAAAAAGTAAGATGAGGCTAAGGCGTTTGGTGTTCATGGTCTTCTTCTGGTGGTTGTTCTTGTTGAGGTGGGTCTAGTGCTAGGGTTTGTTGTTCTTGCGGTAGTGCTGCAAATTTAGTTTTTAGTTGGTCTTCTACAACGTCAAAGTAATCATAAAATTTATTTGTTACTTTTAAGATTCTTGTTCGTCCGGATGGTTCTGAAACAACGAAGTCTAATTCTTTTAAAAGTTTGACGTGGTCATAAGCAGTTGTGCCACGTATCTTAACTAAGTCATTTTGAAAGATGGGATTTTTGTAGGCGATGATTGCTAAAGTTTCTTGGGTGGGTCGATCTAGTTCACAGTCACTAAGAAGGCTCTCAGACACATAGAGATAGTCTTTTTTGAGATTTAATTTCCATTTCTCTCCTTGGTCAATAATTTCTAGCGCAGAGTCCTTTTGGGTATAGTCTTTCTTAAGTTCTTGTAATAAATCCTTTAAGATGCCTATTGAGCCGATTCCAGCCATTTTCCCTATTTCTTCGATTGAGAGGAATCTTCCGGTGGTGAATAAGACTGCTTCCACCTTGTTTTTTTCTGCTTGCATAGTCTTAATTGTCGATAGTCGAGTTTAAAAGTTTTATTGAAGTGTTTTCTAAAGAAATTTAATGAAAATAGAGTTTGAAGTGAATAAATGTTTATATAATTGTTAAAAGAAAAAGAAGTAAGGGAAAATTCACAGAAGAAATTAAAGTTACTCACCATTATTATCAGCCTTCGGGAAGTGATATAAGAGGAAGTACAATCAATAATCCACCAATTAGTTTTTTGATAAGAAATTTAGGAAAAGAGGGAATTAATATTGAACCAAGGTATTCTGAAAAAGAAGCGAAGTATGTTCAGCAAAGAGGGAATGGAAGGAGAGTGCACAGAGAAGCTACTGTTCCATTTGAGACGCTGTTTCCTTTAATAGCTGAAGAAGAAGTAGAAGCTTATTTTTTAAGAAACGCAGCTGGGCTTGAGTTGAAGGTAAGTAATTACGAAGATGCAGCACCTCCTTCTGGGAGAATAGGCGGGCCTCAAAGTGGGATATTGGAATAATTTGTCATGTAAAGTTAGAAGGCGATAGTATTGATCCGACCCTCGTAGGGAAGGTAAGAAAAGTGTTAGAAGCTACGTATCATTATTCTGCTGATTAATCCATATGTTCTATTAAATATCTTAAAACAGAATCCACACCAAGGAAAGCTTTATATATCAAAAGTGGATAATATTATCCAATTATGGATAACGCATTAAAGATAATTAACTATCTTGGAAAACATAGTAGAGAGAAATATACGATGCATGAATTAAGTCAAATGTTGCATATCCCTTATGCTTCTTTTTACAGAACTATAGAAGTAATCAAAGATCTTTTAGTTATTGAAAATGTGGGAAAATCAAAAGTACTCAGCCTTAACATTAAAATATCAATTGTGAAAGCACATCTTACGATCTCTTCAGATGAAGAAAAGAAAGAATTTCTTAAAAAACAGCCAATCCTCAATAAAATCAGCAGAGAATTAAACACTGAGGATATTGTTCTTCTTTTTGGAAGTTATGCTAAAGGAAAAGAAACAGGCAAGAGCGATATAGATTTATTGATTATAAATAAGAATGGACAAAGGGATCTCTCCTTTTCAAAATACGAACTCCTCTTCAAGAAAAAGATAAACCCCATGTTTATTACTTCAAAAGAGTTTAAAGAGATGCTTAAAGATAAAGAAGAAAATGTGGGCAAACAAGCGTTAAAGGATCATATTATTTTAAATAATCCAGAGCAATTTTGGGAACTGGTGCTCAATGCCGTTTGACAAAAAAACATACAAATTAATTTTTGAACAATATGCTGCAGAAAGAAGAATAAGAATGTCCAAAGAGTTCTTTAAGATAAAACTTTTTCTCAAAAAGGGAGAGAATAGTCTCCTCATTGCTAAACACTTAAAGGAAATTAAACCAAATAAAGATCAGCCACAGCGGATGTATTGGGATTATTGGGCAATAACTGTTTCTTATTATGCGATGCTTTACGCAGCTAAGGCAACTATTCTCTCTAAAGGATATGAAGTCTCGGATCACGATGCAGTACAAATCGCTCTGGGACACTTGCTTGTTCCCAATCAGCTGGAAAAAGAGGATTTGGAAATTCTTAATCAAGCTCACAAAATCTTCGAAGACGAATACGTCCATTACTTTGAAGACGCAAAAAAAGAAAGTCACATTGCAAGATACTCCGCAGTTCAAACGTACACGCAGAGAAGATTAGAAGAAATTTTTAACAATGCAACTAAGTTTGTAGCTAAAATAGTTCTAATGCTGGAAGAATAATTCTATTTTTATGAGTATGAAATGAAAGAAGCCGTTCGCATGAAGTTCTTTATTATAGTTAAGCTTAATTTTATTGTTGAACCTGTTTTATTGAAAATGTTTTAGAAAAAGATAAAAAAGTTTTATCGGCAGCAGAGTACTGAAGCCATTCGGGTAACTGTGTTCGTGTCACCAGCTATTGGTTCGGCAACAGTCGAACCTACACTAGAAGAACATAGGAAAGAGGTAAATGGAGAGTTAAGAGGTCTACTACAGATATTATTAGGGTCTACGCCAGCCTCGGGAACAGAGGTTGTAGTATTGAGTTGATGAATTGTGCAGGATCTATCTGTAGATTGGTAATAGTTTTGGGTAACTTCATTCGATACACTTGTGCAAGAATATTGTCCGATAGTAAGAGTAGGAGGAGTTGTACCAATTGCTCTACAAACGCTCTCAGGGGTACTAGTGGGATTAAAATAATAATATGAGTTTGGTGGAGAAAGAGTTGGAATTTGTGCAACACCTCGATGTGTAAGAAGGGAAACTTCATAACAACTTTTTCCATTAAAAACGGGAGAGGTAGTAGTTGGAGTAGTTGGTAGAGAGGCACAACGTCCATTATTGCAGACGTTAGAAGAACATTGATCGCTGACAGTGCAGGATAATCCATTGGTACGTCTAAGAGCACATCTGGCTCCGCCATAACTAGTAGAAGCACGACAATATTGTGTTGAAGGGCATTGCGCATTCGTTGTGCAACTAGGAGCGATTCCATCGATTTGTTGTCCAGTAACTTGATTATCTCTATTTGAAAAAATGCTAAATCCAGTGATTGATCCTGCAAGTGCAGTTGTGAAAACAACTAAGCCGATTAAAAGAATTAATATTCCGCCTGTGATTCCTTTGGAAGTTTTTACGTCTTGAATTTTCATTAACAATATTTATTATAAACAGTTATTTAAAGTTGTAACATCACGGGGGGGGACGAAGATTAATTACATATGTTCTATTGAATATCTTAATAATCCTGCGATTCCACCTAAGTCGCGAAGTTGTGCTCCTTCTTCTGTTTCTGTTGAGATATAGACAACAACAGTACTCATGGTTGCTGCTTGTTCTTCTATTTTTTCTGCTTCTTTGTATTCTTCTGATAATAAGATCTTGTCTGCTGCTCCTAGAGTAAGTGCTTTTTCTACGTCTGCTTTTCCATAGACGACTTTATCTGAGTTTGTTGCTAAGAGTCTGAAGAATTCTTGCATGATTTTTTTCTCTTTAATAATTTCTTCTTGTGCGAGTGCGTCTTGACTTTTTTCTACTAATTCTTTTAATCCGAAGTCTCCAGTATAACTTAAATCTCTGACAGCAACGATTTTTCTTTTTAATTCATTATTCAAATAGGCGCCGCTGATGAACGTGTCTTTGGTCATCCCTGGTCCGCCAATTAAAAGCCCTTTCAAGTTTTTCCCCATGGCTAAGAATTCTTTGTTTGCAATTTCTGCTATTCTATCATAAAATTCTCCTGCTGCTATTTCTCGTAGGCGTGCAAATCTAACACTCGATTGTCCTCCAGCCCTCGTTTTACCGGGCACTGCTGAAGTCATATCTTTGATAACAGAAATTGATTTTCCTTTAAGTAATCCAACTGTTCCTTCTCGGTTATCCATTGCAATTAAGCCGTAGGTTTCTTTGTATTCTAACATTTCTTCTAAGGGTTCTGTGATAAATGTTTGATCGCATCGGTACATACGGATATTCAAGGGAGCGGGTGGTTCTAAGCTCCAGACTTTAAGATCTTGTTTTCCTTCTTGGCTTGCGGTGTTTCCAGAAAAGATTGCTAGGCCGTTTACAGGTGTTGCTTTAAACAATCTAAGATGTCTGATCATTCGTTCGAGTGAGTCAACAACATTTGTTCGTGTTGTTTTATCTTTAATATTGGATGCTGTTCCTTGTTCTTGTGCTAAGTGACCAATAATTTTGATGATATCATATCCTGCCGGAATGTAAACTGTCACAAGTTCGGTATGTCTTCCTCGAATGCTTTTGAGTTCGTTGATGAACTTTTTGAGTTTAAATTTCTCGATCATAGTTCTATTGAGAGTTGTTTTCCGTACTTAATTGTTTGGGCTTGAGAAACTGCTTTCAAGTCTTGTTCAATTACTTTTAATGCGTTTGGAAGTGTTAAATTCTTGACAGGTTCTTTTAATGATTTTTGTGATTTTGTTTTTTCTTGTCGTACTAAAGAAATGATTTCTATTGCTTTATCTCCAATTTTTTCTAATTTTTTATCGTTCCATTCATGGTGTTGTTCTGGCCAAGTGCTTAAGTGAATGCTCTTTCCTTCTTTGAAAAGTTCGTGATAGATTTCTTCTGTAACATGGGGCATGATTGGTGCGAAGAGTTTAACAACAGTCAAGAGTGAATGATAGAGTGTATATTGTGCGCTTTCTTTTGCTTGCTGTCCGCGTCGATCCGGATTGTAGAGTCTGTCTTTTACAATTTCTAAGTAATTGTCACAGAGTACTTTCCAGAAGAATTCGTCTGTTTCTGCGCGTACTTTTGAATATTCATAGTTTTCAAAGGAAGTTGTTGCGTTTTTAATTAAGGTGTTCAGTTTTGTTAAAATCCATTTATCAAAAGGTTCTAATTCTACTTTTTTAGGTTTATAATTCTCTAAATGGATTGCGCAGAATTTAGCTGCGTTCCAGAGTTTAGTGATTGTTCTTTTTCCTGTTTGTAAATCTTTTTCTTGATAAGGAATATTTTCTCCCAGTTTTGATCCTGCTGCTAAATATCTCCATGCATCCGCACCGTATTTATCTAACACTACTTGTGGTTCAATAACATTTCCTAAGCTTTTGGACATTTTTCTTCCGTGACTGTCCAGCATGTGTCCAGAGATCACAATGTTTTTCCAAGGAATTTTTTTATGATGATAAATGCCTTTGATAATTGTATAGGTTGCCCATGTTGAAATAATATCATGCGCTTGTACGCGTAAGCTCATTGGATACATTTTTTTAAAATGGGTTTCGTTGTCTACCCAGTTCAATGCAATTTGTGGTGTGACTGAACTTGTTGCCCATGTGTCCATAACATCTGTTTCTGGTTCGAATTCGTTTGATCCGCACTTGCATTTTTTTAGAGGGTTGTCTTTGAGTGGATCCACAGGTAATTGTTTTTTGTCTGCAACAACGATAGAGGTACATTTTTTACAGTGCCAAACCGGGAAGGATACTCCGAAGTGGCGTTGTCTTGAGATGCACCAGTCCCATTCTAATCCTTTGACCCAGTTTTCGTATCTAGTGCGCATAAATTCCGGATACCAGTTTATTTTCTTTCCAGCTTCTAAGAATGTTTCTTTATTTTCTAAGACTTTGATGAACCATTGTTTTGTGGCGAGGAATTCAATTTCTGTTTTGCATCGTTCATGGACGTTGACAGTATGTTTGATTTGTTTTTTTGCTACGAGTAGTTTTTCTTGTTCTAGTTTTTCTAAAATTGCTTTTCTCGCTTCTTTAATTGTTAATCCGGAAAATGCTTGTCCGAATTCGTTGAGTTTTCCATCTCGAGTGAAGATGATTCTTGGAGCAATTTTTCTTTTTTTAATTGCTTCTACATCTTTTTTATCCCCATAACTACAGACCATGAGTATCCCTGTCCCTTTTTCTATTTCTACTGATTCATCTGCGTAAATAGGAACTTCTTGATTAAAGAGTGGAACAATTGCTTGTTTTCCAATTAAGCGATTATAACGTTTATCTTGTGGATGAACAAAGACCATAACACATGCAGCGAGTAATTCGGGCCTTGTTGTTGCAATCGTTATTTTTTCTCCATTATTTAATCCAAATTGTACATCATTAAATGTCGAATCTAATTCTGCATCTTCAAGTTCTGCTTGTGCGATTGCTGTTTGGCATTGGACACACCAAATAACTGGCGCTTCTTGTTGATAGACGAGATCTTTCTTATGTAAATCTAAGAATGATGCTTGTGAAGTTTTAATAGAGTAAGGATTAATAGTAGAATAGAGTGTGGTCCAATCACAGCTGATGCCAATGTTTTTCCAGCCTTGGATAAAGTCTGGAACGATTTCTTTTAAAGTAGTATTACAAAGTTGAATGAATGCTTGTCGATCCATTTTTGTAGATTTTACATTTTTTAATTTTTCAACAAGTCGTTCAGTAGGTAGTCCGTTATCGTCTGTGCCAAAGGGATAGAAGATGTTTTCTCCTTTCATGCGGTGGTAGCGGATAAAGTAATCTTGTTGACTGTAAGAGAATGCGTGTCCAATGTGCATTTTTCCTGAGACTGTTGGGGGAGGTGTGTCTACAGAATAGCTTTTTTTCTTGCTGTGAGGATCGAATTGGTAAATGTGTTCTTTTTCCCAATAGTTTTGCCATTTCTTTTCTAGGGTTTTGAAATTATATTCATCCATGGTTCTAAGGTTTTTGAAAGGGATAATAAAGGTTGCTTTTTTTATTCTTTCTTTACTTTACTTATTCCCGTAGTATCACCCAGGGTTACAGAGTATCCGCCGTAGAAAAGATGTTGGCATTGCGCTTCAAGTTGAGCAGTGATTTCAAATCCTAGTTTTTTTGCATCTTTACAAAAGCACATGTCTTCTGGAATAACTTGGCCGTCTTTAGTTTCATATCTAAAAGTAATCTGTTCTAATGCTTTTCTTGAGAGTAAAATGCAAGTCATTGCACAGAAGTCTACGGATAATAATCCTTTGTATTGTTTTGTGCTTTTGTAATTTAAGTAAGTATAGTTTCCAGGATGTTCTTTATCTTCAATGCCCAGTAGTGCAATTTCTTTTGCTTCTCCATCTTTGACAAGTAAGTGTGATGCTACGCCTGTGACAATATCTTTATTTGCTTCTAGAAGTAATTGAATAATATTTGCAGGAGGAATGACATCTGATTGCAAGCAGAATAAATAATCATAATCGTTTTTTAATACATAGTCGCGTAAATAATTCATCCCAATGACAATATTCTGTGCAATGCTTTCTGTGTGTTCTGTCTTGACGCATGTAATTCCGAGTTCATTAATTTGTTTACAAAAGTCATCTGTTTTTGAGTTATCTGCTAATAAAATATCAAAGCGTTTATAGTCTAATTTCTTTAATCCTTCAAGGTATTCTTGTAAGCAGTAGGCTTTGATGTCTGCAATGGTGCATCCAACAAGAACTTTTTTCATAGGAATACAAGAAAGAAGCGCTCAAATAAATAGATTTAGGTTGTGGTTATAGCAATCAAGCGATGAAGTTTATCCTTATCATCAAAAGAAATGAACTCTTTAAATCGTTGAAGGGAGTCTTTTTTCTTAATCTTTAGGCGAATAGCACGAGTTCTAGTACCATCTGATCTTAAAAAGATACGGCTTTCTAGAAAGGGTCGGCTAGTAATAATCCCAAAATGATTTTCTAAACCTTCCTTCAGTTGATTAAAAAAGGTGATACCATCTTCAACCATTTCTAAAGATTTATACATTTGAATTTCAATAGCCTTTGAAGCTGGATCCACGGTAGCTTCACAAGAAAATAATCGATTTACAAAACGAGCAAAGTAGAGTTTGTCTGTTAAGATCCATTCTGGAATAAAAAACGGAGTTATGACTTTCCTCCCAGTTGGAACGCCCAATAGTTTGAGAGTTCGAGCAAGTGGTTTATTATTGACTCCCAAGTTTTTAGTACCGTAACGATTTGTGGTACAATCTCTGACTTTTCCTTGAATATTGAATAAAAAGGAAAGCTGTTGATTAAAGCGTTGAAGCTCTATTATATGTTTGGAAGTATAATCTAGTCTTAATTTAGGAGAGTCCTGTAAATGTCCGTCACCCATCAAGTCTGCAATAATTCCTGCAAGAGCAACGGAGCGTTGAAGGGGAAACCAATGCACGTAAGGAGACAAAGCTTTTAGTCCATGAAAAGGGGATTGGTAAGTAGAAAGAACATTATCAAATTCCAATAAGGTTGTTGAAGTTTTGGATTGAGAGTTCATAGAGAAATTAAGTGTTTAGTATTAAAATAGTTTATTGAAGAAAATCTGGAAATCTACCGAAAGGGTTTTATAGTGTATAAAAAACCGATTTTATACTGAGCACATGGGGATTCTTACAAGCCGTGGCTTTAGGAACCAGAACGGTAGCTCAGCCTGAACCGAAAGGTGGCTATGGAGAGTACTACGCTGAAGACGTAGGTGTCGGGGGTCCAAATTGACCAAAAGTCATGGAAGTCCCTCTCGCCCCATTTCTAATATTTTTTTCAATCTATTCAATCTCCAAGCTTTAACTGGATGATAAAATAGGGAACAAGAATGTGCTTTGAGAACACCACCTTTACCTATTTGAATATACCATCCACCATAATCATCCGTGTAGGGGCCGGTAAAATTAATTTCAAAAGCTGTTCGAAAGAGAGATTGTGCTTCCAATAAAAAAACTCTGTCTGCTAGTTTAAGTTTTATACGCGGAGAAGAAGTAGACTTACCTGTCCAAGCTTCCGTAGCACGAACATCGCCGTCTGAATCCATTAATCCTCTTAAAAACCATTGTTGAATTTGGATCGGGCCGGATTTAATCAGCCGAGGGATGTGGAGAGTGGTTTTAGCTCCTTCTGGAAAGTCAAAAACTCTTGAAAGAAAAATATAAACCAATTTACAAGTAGGATTAAGATAGACTAAATTCTCTCCTTTAAGGAGACGTTCTCTTCTAAGGGGTGCATTAAGATTAAAAATTTCGCTAAAAAGAACCTGTATCCTATCTTTAATTTGTAATTCAAACTCATCAGAAACAACCATCTTGTATTCATATTTACCTGAACATAGATACGTTTTTCGAATATCTTTAAACCCTCCGTCACCATAAAGGTAGCCGACAAGATAAGCAAGTTTGGGTGTAAGGTATTTTGGATAGGTAATAATATGAGGGGAACTAAGAATTTGTAAGGTTTTAAGTGTAGACGGATTTAACGATTGTAATTGCAAAGTTGAAATTCGTATTTGATTGCCGTTTTTGAGTTCTATTCTTATGTTAGTAGCTTTCTTATCTATTTGAGGATTAACAAGCTTATCAAAATAATTACTTAAAGGGATTTTAGGATATCCAGGAATATCAAATATTTTAAGCTCGGAGAAAGGAATTGAACCATAGCGTGTTTTAAGAGAATCCATGATAGGTTAATAGTTTTTTGCTTTAAAAGCGTTACGCGCGGTTGTCGTTAGTGTCGCATGTAAAACTTTTAATCGCCCCATTTTTTTATTTTTTACAAAAGTTTTTATAGAACTGTATCAAAGAGAGAATATGTCTTTTTTTAAAAATCTAAAAGCAATGTTAAAATCAATCAAAGAAGCCTTATTTGGTTCAGATGAGAAAGAACAAAGAAAAAAAGAAAACGAGGCGGGTAGAGAAGTAGGAAGGAAACTCTTTGAGAAAGAAAGAGAAAGGGAGAAAAAGGAAGCGTATAGATATGTAGAAAAAAGATTGATAGAGATGGAAATAGAACTTAAAGCATTAAAAAAAATGAGCAATCCTGATTTTAAAAAAGAAAAAGAGAGAAATTTGCGAGTGAGGATGGAAGGAATAGAAAGTGAGATTAAAAAGCTTAAAGTCGTCCAAGTGGATGTAACAGCGTTAGAACAAAAGCTGAAATCCTTGAAAACAACACTAGCTAGTTTTCTTCCAAATTAAAAGAAAGCAGGAGTAATCTTTATATAACTCTAGACAGCTAAAAACAGCAATGATGTCAAAGAAGGGTGCGATTGAGTTGTCTATGACGACTGTTATTGTGATTATTCTCGGTGTTGTTCTCTTAACGTTAGGCCTAGCATTTGTGAAGAACATTTTCGGAGAAACAGACGATTTAGTAAGTAAGTCTTTTGAACAGGCTGAATCAGCGATTGGAAACTTAGGGAGTATTGAACAAGAATTAACCCTGACAAGTAGGACAATTAGTTTAAAGCAGGGAGATAGCAAAGGGGTCGGTATTGTAGTCAAGAATATGGGTGAGAAAGAGGAGAAGTTCCAGATAAAGATAGGTATGCCTGATCGAACTGCGAAGAATCCGGAAAGAAAGTTTACGTGTGAAGTTGGAGAGACTGAGAGTTCAACTTCCAATGAGAGACTTTTAACATCCGGGCAGCAGGAACCATTTGGTTTGTTAATTGTGGATAGGGGAGGAAAATCCGGATTGGGAACATATGTTTGTACAGTTTCTCTATATAAGAACGGAAAGTTGTCTTCTGATGAAGCGATTACTATTAATGTAGTTTAAAAACTTGATTTATTATTTTAATCTTTTTTTCTTTTCAGGTTCAGCTAAGTAATTGTTTTTTGAAGTAATTGAACGGCCTAATTCTTTTTCAGTTTCTTTTCGTGCGTTGCCTGCTACCTTTCCGCCTCGTTGTGCTGCATCTTCTAATTCAGGATAGCCTTGTGCGTCTTCAGTCTTAGTAATTTCTGTAGAAACCTTTTCTCCAAGCATGCCAAAGATTAATTCTAGTTCATTCATGTGGTCGCGTAAGTTTTCTTGCTTTAATCCCTTTAACTCTTTATATTCTGCTGGAGTCATGTCGAATGTAGCTTTGGAAATTTCTGCGGTAAGGATGGCAAAGTTTTTTTCTTCAGTTACACCTCTCTGTTTCCATTCGTCTGTTAATTCATCTCTGATTGCGATGCCTCTAACTCTTTTTTCTATCCATTGGTCTGAGTAGCCTTTTGTGCGATAGAGTTCTTTCATTCTTTGTTGGGTTAATTCTGGGTCTGCGATCTCTTGGACGCGTTGATAGCCTGTTTTTGCGAGCCAGAGTTTGAATGGTTCTGCTTTTGGAGAGGGGATGGACTGAATGATCCTAAAAAGGCCTTCGGTATTTGCACAGTCTACTTCATAGCTCTTGTTATTAGGGGAGAGTAATTTCAACTGTCGACAAAATGTCGATAGTTCAATTTCTGAAGACTCTAATTCTCTTTTTTTGAGTCTGTACCAATAGTCAGTTGGATCTTTACTGTCTGTTAATGCTTCAATAACATCTACTACTGAGAACCACCATTCATTGTTGTGCCATGTTTTTCGAATGTTTTTCCCTTGGAAAGCTGCGAGGGTGTTCGTTTGATCAGTCATAATGAAGGTATATTTTTTGGATTTATAAGCTGATCGAGCAGTTGTCGTTAGTGACGCATGAAAAACGTTTAATTAGAGATTAGAAAGAGTAGTCTTTAATTAAAATCTATAAAAAAAATAAAGGATTAAAGATTTTTAAAGTCTTCATCCATGCCTTGTAAATCTTTGTCCATTGCAGCGAGTTCAGGATCAGTACTGTCTGGTTGTTCGTTGTCTAGTTGTGCTACAGATTGATCTAAAGGTGTTGGTTCTTGAGCGACAGTCGGACCTGTTGACGGGCTGTTTGTTGAACATGCTGCAAGTAAAACTAATCCTAAAATAAAGACTGCTAAGAATGTTTTCATTGGTGTTCCTCCATTTTTTGTAGATTTAATTCTGTTTATTGATTCTTTTAAGGTTTTCGGACAGATAATTAAAAGAAATATTTATAAGAAAGCACTGTGTGAATGGGTGAAAAAGTAGAAAGGGATGAGTGGACTTCTAAAGTTTCAGGACGTGAATCGATTAAAGGATTTGATCTTGAAAGAATGTTGTTAGAGCGATTGGTAGAGATTGATAAGAAGGTAAAGGAGTTAACAGTGAGGGCTAAGGAGAATCCGAGGCGTGTTTCAAACGAGACAGTAAGAACCTTAACTAAAAAGGTGAATGCTGTTGGAGATTTTCTTGAAAGCCATCCTGAGTTTAAGAAGAAGCATAAAGCTCGTTGGATACGATTGGAAGAAGAATTGATGTTGTTTATGGGATGTTAGCGAAAATTGTTTCTAAAAAATAAAAAAAGAAAGAAGCCCTTTTTTACAGGGTTAATTCTACTACAGGCGTAGACGGGTTAAGTTCTGCTTGAACCTCTGCTTCTACTGTTGCTGTTTTCTCTGCAAGTTTAGTTGCTCCGTTTTTAAGTTGTTTAATTAATTTTACAGCAATTTTCAAGTCTTTATGAGCCATTGCAAGTTCTTCTCTTGCTTGTTTTAAGAGGTCGTGTCCTTCTTTAACTAAGGCTTCTTTTTCTTCGCTGGATTTGAGAGCTAATTTAAATTTAGCGTCTGCTTGTCCGGAGAGGTTCTTTGCTTTTTCAATATGGGTCTTAAAGCTTGCTGTTGTTTTTTCAGCAGTGGTAACGTCTTCACCTTGTTCTTTTAATTCTTTAAGAACAGTGTCGAGTCGTGTTTCTAGTTTTTCTGCTCGTACTAAGACGCCGTGTACTCCAAAGTTTGCCCCAACGCTAATGCTTATTCGTAAGTTTTGATGGATGTTTTTCCATAAGTCTTTTAGTTCTTTAGAATACGTTCTTAATTCTTCAGCTGTTACGTTTTCTCCTAAGGCTTCTACGTTCGTTTGTAAAGCTAAGATCTTTTTCTCATCTGTTTCTAATGCTGTTAAAAGCTCTGTTTTCATGCTCATTCGAGAGTCTTCTATGCGTTCTTGAATCTTATCGATGTGTATTAAGATTCTGTCAATTGCGTGGAGGAGGTTTGCTTGTGCGTCTACTTTTGCTTCTCCTCTTGTCGTTTTACAGTTTTCAGTTTCATCGCCTTTGCAGGATTTTAATCGGTCTCTGAATTCTAGGCGAAGTTCTTTCTTGCCTTCTAAGAAGTTTTTCCTTTTTTCTTCAATCTTTAATCGTAAGTCTTGTCTCATTTCTTTTTTTATGTCGCGAAATTCTTCTCTTCTCTTCTCTTTGAATTCTTCTCGTTTATCCTGCGTCTCTTTACGCCGTTCAATAATACGTTCTTTGCTGTCCCCTTTTCGTTCGTCGTTTTCTGTTTTGATTTCAGTACGTATTTCTGTTCTAGATGATAAGGGCTTTAATTCTCCTGTTGCTGTTGCTTCTACTCTTCCTTCTTCTGCAAGTGCAAAAGGGATTGCACTAATGAGGAAGAGGCTTAACATAAATATACTCATAATCTTTTTCATTGTTGCCTCCAACACTTTTTGGTTAAGACTTCTTTTGGAATTTTCTTTATAAAGATACTTTCGTAGTCATAAATTTAAAGCTTGATCTAGTCGTTTAACCCTTTACAAAGCTCATTTTGTCTTTCTCTTACTTTACGAAACTGTTTTATAGGAATTAAGAGTAAAAGAAAGTATGAAAGCTAATTTACTACTTGTAATGTTTCTTCTAGTTATTTCTTCTGTTACTGCTGCAGAGATTCATGGGACGATTTATAGTGCTTCGTTAAGTAAAGTAAAGAATGTTGTTGTTGAAGTTGATTCTTCTCCTGTTCAAAGGTTAGTTGCGAAAGAGGGTGAATACGGGTTTAGTGTTCCTGCAGGTAGAGACTACACAATTATTGCTAAAGTAAATAATTCGAAAGTTGCTGAAGAGAGGATTAGTGTAAAGGCAGATGGTTCGTATGTTATTGATTTATTTATTTTTCCCGAGTTTGAGGATGAAGTGATTGAAGAGATTGTGATTGATGATCCATTGTTAGAAGAGAGTTTGTGGGAGGGAGGTTCTAATTCAAGTTGGATTGTTATTCTAATTATTCTAGGTTTAATTGGAATTGCAGGAGCTAGATTTATAATTAAAAGAAAACCTGATCAAATTAAAAAAGAACTACTCAAAGAAGAAATGAAATTGCCTTCTAAGAACGATTTAGATAAAATTATAGAATTAATTAAAAGTGAAGGCGGCAGGATGAATCAAAAAGAATTAAGAAAGCATTTTCCACTGTCTGAAGCTAAAGTTTCGTTAATGATCGCAGAACTAGAAAGTAAAGGGAAGATTGAAAAGATTAAGAAAGGAAGGGGGAATATTCTCGTTTTAAAATGATCCAAGTTAAAGCGTTTAAGGAAAAGGGTAAGAGGCAGAAAAGAGAAATAGAAAAAGATATTGAAGAGTTTAGAAATACAACTTACAATCACCTGTTAACAGTAGCTTCTTGGCTATTTCTAATTTTGTTATTGAGCAGTTTAATAGTTAGAAATAAGACGGAAATTGTTGGACGGTTTGTTATATCCCTCCTCGGCTTAATATTTATATGGATGTATATTTTAGAACCAATTCTTGCTTTAAGAAGAAGAGTAGTGAGAGTGTTTTTCCCTCTAGCCGGAACGAAGCTATCATTACATTCTTTTTTCCGAAGGACCTGGACGGAGTATATTCATAAAGAGGAGGAGATTTTATTTGGACATCGAGGATACAAATTTCTCATTTATGTAGGAATTGCATTTGGTGTGGTAATAATTGGAATTGTTGTGTTGACATTGGTATGGATCCAGATACAGAGATAAATTTCTCATGCAAAAATTGTTTGATAAAGAAAGTTCAACCGGAAACTACTTAAATATGTAACGTACATAACTGACATATGGCACATATTACCCTAAGTATACCTGATGAAGTGT
>JBAZPJ010000005.1:0-21539 GCA_041648255.1 Candidatus Nanoarchaeia archaeon | reverse complement strand
CCTTAAAACTACAAAACAAAAACATCCTCACAGGACTTCAAGAAATCCTGAAGCCAACTTCAGGATCCTGAACAATTACTGGATTGTTAAGTCAAGTTTCCAGTGTAACATTTTTTTAAGTAAAGTAATCCGCGGGTTTGCCGCGGATGCCACGATGGTATCGATCGTGGTTGAACCAGTGGATGTATTCGCGTATTTTTCCTCCGATCCAATGGGGAAATTTGGTCATTAAATAGATGAATTCTTCACTTACGTTTCTGATTGCTCGTTCGACTTTTCCTTTGTCTTGTGGATAGTACGGATGTGCATGTAACGATTCGACTTGGTGCGTTTTGCACCAATCGTTCCATTCACGTTTGAAGGGGTTGTTGTCTGTTAAGATTTTTAGTGGTTTATACTGCAAAATGTAAGGCTCGAGAATCGTTCCGATTTCTTTAATAGTTGGAGCGTGATCCACCTGTTCAGCCGTGATTAAGTAACGGCTGTAATCATCAATGCAAACAACAAAAAAGTATTTCTTTCCTTGCAGGATGAATGGTCCTTTCAAGTCGAGCTGCCACAGCTCATTAGCTTGTTTAGCGCGGAAGAAATGCCATCCTTCAGATTTGTGTTTGTACCCGTTCAGACCGTGTTTTACGAGTACATCTTGAATTGCTTGTCGAGAAAGTTTTACACCTTGAACAATCGTTACAGTAAGGTTTTCGAGTTCTTTTTTCATGAACTCGGGCAAGCACTTAAGTGCTTGTTGAATACGTGCACTTCCCCAGCTGAATGTGTTTCGAATTGCAAGAATAAATGCTTCAATTTCAAACGTGATTTTCTTAGATTTTTTATCACGTCTTTTGTCCTTAAAATGACTCGTCCTCTTACTCCAACGAGCAACCGTTTGACGCGATACGTCAAACATTTCCGCAATAAACTTTTTATTGTACCCCTTCGCCACCAAAGATGCGAACATCTTTCGTAGTTCAGAGGTGGTTCTTTGACTCAAACTGGCATCACCTCTGAACTTTACAGTTCAAAGGAGGTTAAAAAAAGAAGTGTTACACTTAGAACTTTACTTTACACATTCCAGATTATAATTTCTTTTTCAGAATGATCTTCAGGGTTTGTATTTTTCGTGCTAATTGCTCATAATCTTCTGGGTGGAGTGATGCTTTATAGCGTTGTGTTGCTTGTTCTAATGCGCCAAGAACATTTGTTGCTTCTGGATATTGTTTAGATTCTAATAAATAAGAAATTGTTTCTAAATGTAATGCGAGTGATTCTAAGTCTGTTGCATAAACGACGCGTTGTGGTTTTCCTGTGGTGAAACTAGTTTGTGGTGGTGCGGGCTGTAGTGATATCGGTTTGATTTCTGTTTTGACGTACGTTAGTCCCATATTTGCGCCGACAAGTAAAGTGACGCTGGTGAGAAGTGCGAGAACGTAAGGAAGAAGGTGGAAGTATCCGAGGGGATTATTTCTGTAATCATTTAAAGTGTCTTCTACATTTAGCTTAATATCTAGTCTAGGTTTGTCATCATCGCTGATTGAAAATTCGATCTGTCCATTTTTTCCTAAGTCGAAGGTAAGTCCACCTTTTCTTAAAGTAACTTTAGTTGGACTGGATACAGCACCTTTTGCGGAGTCTGTGTCTGTGTCTGTGATGATTCTTGCTGGTGGAGGAGGGGGTGGTGGTATTCCGCCGCTCCCTGTATTAACAGTTAAAGTCACTGTTGTAGATACGACTTGTGCAACTCTATCCCGCACAGTGCAGGTGAGGGTGTATGTTCCTGCTGAGGCTGGAGTAATTGTTCCAGTGCAGCTTGTTCCTCCTGAGCAGATAGTTCCTAAGGTTGGTTCAGTAAAAGTGAGTAATTCAATGCCAATATTATCAGTACCTGTGCAGGTGCCGGTAGTGCTTTCTCCAACGTTGATCGTTGCGGAGGCAAGACTTGCTGTTGCAGCAGGTGGTGTTCTATCAATGATAAAGGTGCGATTGAAAGCGGAGAAGGCAGAGTTGCTCGTAGTGTCCAGTGCTCTGCAGTTCCAAGTGTAAATTCCTTGTGCAAGGCTGCTTCCATAGAGAGTGAAGTTAGTGGCGTTGCTGGTTCCGGTGATGTTGATGGTGTGGTTAAGGATGAAGCTTCCGGTAGTGTTGGTGAAGAGACTTATATTGGATAGTCCGATGGTGTCTGTTGTGCTGCAGTTGAAGGTAATGAAGTCTTGTGTACTAGTAACAAAATCGTCTGCGGGATTAGTTAAACTTACTGCTGGAATATCAGTATCGATAGTAACTGTTCTTGTTTCTGAAGTGTTAACGTTATTTGCTAAATCTCGTACAGTAACATTGTAAGAGTAGGTCGTATTAGCGAGGGTGCTGAAGTTATAAAAGAACGTGTTTGTGGTGTAAATGGTTGTATTGATCATGCTGCTGTTTCCAATAATAAAAGTAATGTTTGCAAAGTTTTGTTCATTCAGTGTGACATTTACAAAGAGATAGTTTTGATTAATGCGTGTATTATTGGGGAGGGTGGGGGTAACAAAGCTGATAAGGGGGAGGTGTTGATCAAGAATTAAGACTCTTGTTTCTGAAGTGTTAACGTTATTTGCTAAATCTCGCACGGTGACGTTGTAGCGATACGTGTCATTACCAAGTCCTCCGGTGAAGTTAAAAGAATACGTGCTGTTGCTAATATTCCAAACCGTTGTGTTAACAGTGGTGCTGTTAGAAAAGCTAAAGGTGATGTTTGCGAGATTGTTTTCGTTTGTAATGCTGATATTTAAGAAAACAAAGTTTTGTGCTTTTGCTGTTCCATTTGCTTCAGTAGATGCAATAAAGGTGAGGATGGGTAGTCTTGTATCGAGGATGATTGTTCTTGTTTCTGACGTATTTGTTCCGCCTGGACCGACCATGGTAACATTATAGCGGTACGTATCGTTTCCTAATCCTAAGATGCTAAAGTTGAACGTTGAAGTGAGATTGCCGAGTGTATAACTTGTAGTATTTACTGTTGTGCTATTTCCAATGGTAAAATTATAACTGCTTACAATATCAGTGGGAGTTGTGATATTTATTAAGATAAATTCTTGGCTTTTATATGTTCCATTTGCTTCTGTGTTTGCAATAAAGGTAGGGATGGGGATTAATCCATTGATACTAATGTTATTACTGCAAGTAGTATTTCCATCTGCTGTTTCGTCATTGGGAGTAATGCATGCTTCCCAGCTTTCTCCTGCTTTTAATTCTTGTCTAACAATGAGGTCTGTTCTGTTTCTGTAGAGCGCTGATAGTTGTTGCGGGCTTAATGATTTATTATAAAAAGTGAATTCGTCAATAGTTCCGCTGAAGTATCCGCCAGTATCATGATTCGAGTGTCTTCCGATTGTTGCTTCGATGTTTGCGTGTTGAACAGTTCTTGCTCCGGAGTTGATAAAGTTTTGAGGTGTTTCGTTAATATAAGTGGTCGAATAAGTTCCATTCCAAGTGAAGGCAACAAAGGTCCATTGATTTGTGGGGATTGGGTCAACAGTGGTGAATCCTGAATTTCCAGGTTCAGTGAAGAAGACTGCGGTAAGAAGTACTCCTGATGAGATAGTCATGTAGTAACCTGTTGTTCCGCTTGTTTTAGCGAAGATATAGCGACTTCCAGCAGTAGAGAGTGGTTTTATCCATGCTGTGATAGTAAAGTTTTGTGGTTCTAGACTTCCTCTGTTTCCTAAGTGGATTTTTGCGCTGGCACCATTAAATTCATAGGCTCCTTTTCCATCCCGTCCTCCTGTAGAATTCCAAACAGTTCCATTGACTGTTCCGTTATTTCCTAATCCTGAATAGTCTTGAGTAAAGGTGGAATTACTTCCTCCTTCAAAGGGAAGATTAGCAAGAGTGATGGAGTAATTATCTCTTTTCCAATTAATAATATTCTTTACAGAATCCCCATCAAGGTCAAAGGTGCTTTGGTTGTATACTGTTAAGTTTTCATTACTGCGATTTGTTCCTAACGTCGAATTAAGAAGGGGTGTAGTATGTTGAGGAACAGTGTTTAAAATAAGAAGACCATTGCTGATGAGTATTGTTCCATCTGTGCTATTATCATTCGGCGTAACTGCGACGGTCCAGTTTTCGCCTTTTCTTGTTTCATTTCCAACGAGTCGTTCCATATGTTTGCTGTTATTTCCATCGAGATAAAGTTGATAGAGCTGCTGAGCACTTAAAGATCGATTGTAGATCATAACTTCATCGATTGTTCCGTTAAATCCTGTAGTTACTTGGATATTATCATTACCTGTGCCGTCTGCTGCTCCTATCTTGAGAATTTGGGTTCCGGTAGTAAAGGGTGAACCTCTGAGGGTTGCGTTGCCTTCAAACGTTCCGTTAACATAAATGCTGAGCTGTTGGGTTGCGTTGTTATACGTTGCTGCGACGAAATAAGGTTTTCCTGTTGCTACATTTGTTGTACCTACGACAAAGTTTGTTCCAGAACCATTTCCAATAGTAAAAGCAAATGTTGAGGCGACGCTTAGTTGATAATTAGATTCAGTACTTACCCCCCCTGATGCTCGATCTAAAAGAACTTGAGAGTTAGAATAATTTGTTTTAATCCACGCTGTGATTGTAAAAGTTGAGAGTGCTGCACTTGTGCTTGTACCAAGATTAATAACATTGCTTCCATTAAATAAGTAAGCTCCTCCAATTTTTCCAGAATTATTCCAGACAGGTAAGGAAAGGGGACTTCCATTTCCTAAAACTCCATGAATTCCGTTCGTACTGTAATCTGTAATATTGGTTGTATTTACAATAATATTTGTTTCAAAGGGCATGTTAACAATTGCAATGCTTGTTCCATTTCTTCTCCAGTCTGTAATGTTTTGAACTGAATCTCCATCAGCATCAGCAACAGTTTGGAAGTAAATAGTAAAGTTTTCAGAGCTTAAATTTGTTTTAAAAGTAGAGTTTAAGATTGGATTAGAGTGAGTAGGCGCTGAGTTTGCTTTAATAATAGTGACGTTATTGCTGCATATTTCTGTTCCATCTGCAGTTCCATCGTTTGGTGTGATACAGGAATACCATACTTGTGATTTTTCAAGCTCTTGACTGACAATTAAGTCGGTTCTATTATCATAAATTGCTCTGATTTGTTCCGGGCTGAGAGATCTATTAAAGATCAGAATCTCATCAATGGTTCCATTGAAATAATTATATGGTCCCCCATCAACGTTGGTATAAGTTCCTATTAAAGTTTCATAAGTATTTTCTACTGCAATTTTCCCAGTTTGTGCTGCTGCAGCAACGAGAGTTCCGTTTTGATAGAGTGCTACTGCAGTTCCATTATAAGTAACAGCAATATGATTCCAGTTATTAACAGAAAGATTGATGGGAGTATAAAGGTAATTACTGTTATTAATTACCCAGCTGATGTTTCCATTTGCGTTCATCCAGATAAGCCATGCAAAATTTGTATTTCTCCACTTACCAATTATTCCGCCGAGTTTAATGCTTTTTGGTTTGATCCAGACAGAAATAGTAATATTATCAGTAAAGTTAATTTCGCGAGCGGTAATGTTAATAGAACTGCTTCCATTAAATTCGTATGCTCCCTTTGCATCAATGCCACCTGTTGCATTCCAGTTTGCGTTTGTAACATTAATTGGAAGTGCAAACCCAGAATAATCTTTAGTAAATGTTGCATTGCTTCCTCCTTCAAAAGGAAGGTTAAGGGCAGCATAGGAAGTGAGTTTAGGATGATTCGAAGTATGATTACTATACCAGTTGATAATATTCTTTACATTGTCTCCATCAATATCGTTTGTACTTCGGTTATATACTGTTAAATTCTCAGTAGTTAAATTTGTTCCTAAGGTAGAATTAAGAATGGGTGTTGCATGCGAAGGAAGGTTATTCGTTCCCGCAGCAATGATAGTAACATTATTACTGCATTGTTGTACTCCATCATCAATTCCATCATTTGGCGTGATGCACGAATTCCATAGTTGTCCTGCTTGTAACTCTGAACTAATAATCAGATCGGTTCGATTATTATAGATCGCTTCAATCTGCCGAGGACTTAAAGATCGATTAAAGATCATGACTTCATCAATTGTTCCATTAAAATAAGTAAGTCCGTTACCCCCACCATTATGGAGTGAAGCTCTTCCAATTGTATAATTAAGACCGGGTCCTGCGGCAAGAGTGATTGTTGAAGCACTGGTTGCATTCAGTTTTCCGTCAACATACACTGAAAGGTGAGTGCTGTTGTAAGAACAGGCAACATGATGCCATTGGTTAGCGCCAAAATCTCCTTGACTTCTTAATTCTAAATCTTGACTAAAATCGCCACCTGCATCAATCGCACAGCTCACATTTGCTGCTCGATGATTCACTATAAAAAAGAAAGGAAAGGAGTCTGTTCCGATTGCAAAATAAGTAAGTTTTGAAACGATAACTCCAAAAGTTCCAGCATCCGGCCCAATCGCACGTGGTTTGATCCAAGCCGCAACAGTAAAGTTCTGAAGGATTGTGTCAATAGGAGTTACAATCTGGTCATTCGACGCATCAAATTCATAAGCACCTCTTCCATCAAAACCTCCTGTAGGGTTGAAGAATGAACCATTTACAGTTGCATTCAAAACTCCTCGTCCATAATCTTTTGCTGATGCATTGTTATCTCTTCCTTCAAAGGGATAGTAAGCAAGGGCAAAAGGTGCGACACGGCTAGAAACCAGAGTTACATTTGTATTCCAAGTAATAATGTTTTTAACAACATCTCCTTCTACGTCGCTTGTTGTTTGATTATAAACAGTAAGATTGGTTAAGGTTGTGTTGGTTAAACTTGTTGCATTAAGAATAGGCGCTGTGTGTGTTGGTGCAGCATTTGCTCGAATAGTTAAGTTATTACTGCAAGCTATCTGTCCGTCAGAGTTTCCATCATGGGGTGTGATGCATCCCTGCCAGACATCTGTTGCATTAAGCTGTTGTGCGACGATAATGTTTGATTGGTTTGCATAAATAGCTTTGATTTGTTCCGCAGAAAGTGAGTAATTGTAAATGCGAACTTCATCGATTGTTCCATTAAAGACATTTGCTGCTTGGGTGGCGGACCATTTTCCAATAACAATATCCATTCCTGAAGGGTTATCAAAGATGGGATTGGCATTAGTTGAAGAAACTTCAGTATCATTAATATAAATTCTAATACGACCGTTGGCAGAATCTCTTGTGAATGCGACAAATGCCCATCTATTTGGAACAAGATCTGCACTCGGAGCATTAGTAAAGGAAGCGTCTCCTACTCCCAGATCGTATTGTAAAGTAAGTCCGCTATTGGCGATTCTATGGATAAAAATTAGATATCCATTGTTTGTCGGGTCAGTTGGTCGAGATAAACCAAAAATGCTGTGAGTGTTATGACCTAAATCAGAAATATTAACCCATGCTGTAACAGAGAAGTTTCCATTTGCGTTAATAAGATTATTTCCAACCAAGATATACTGATCTTGTGTCGGTGTAAAACTATAAGCTCCTCGTCCGTCATATCCTCCTGTTCGAACAAAGGTAGTGGCGTTGACTGTTCCGTTAGCTCCAACTGCTGCATAGTTTTTTGTAAAAGTTGCGTTGCTTGTTCCGTTTTCAAAAGGATAGTAACCAACTGAGTCAGATCTTCCGTTTTTGTACCAGGTTATTAAATTCTTAACGACATCCCCATCGGTATCGGCAGTAGAGATATTGTAAAGAGTGATGTTTTCTGAAGTTCTATTGAAGCCTCGTGTTGAATTTAAGAGGGGTGTTCCTTGAGTGGGTACAGCTAAGCTTTCTATGAATCCCGTATTCTCTTCAATAACAGTTTCGTTGGTTCTATTTGTTTCTGAAAGTAATGGTGCTGGTTCTGCGAGTTCTGGTAAACTAACATTTAATTCTTGCGGTGATTCTTCAATTGGCGGTGAAAGTTCGGGAACTGTGAGGGAGGGTGTGGATTCAGGTAGAGTGATATTTAATTCTTCAGCAGGTTCTAGTTGTTCTGGAACGATTACTGTGGTTTCATAAACAATTGTTTGATTTTCAGATAATTGAATAGTATGATTTCCAGGTTCTAAATCTAGGTCCAGTTGAGAAATAGAAAAATAATAATCTCCTTCATCATTCCTTGATACTGTTAAGGGGATGCTTCTTGAAATTCCGTCAATGATTAAGTAGGATTCTGTTGAAACATTCTTGTTAATGTCTAGAACAACTCTTCCTGTAACCTCACCATAATTACTTAAAAAAAAGAAACTTATTGCAAGAAGAAGAACGATAAAAGTGAATCCTATTGACTTTGGAGTAAAAATGTTTTTTGAGAGGTTATAGCGCGTTGGTTGTGGAGAAAGAGGTTGTTTAGTTGGCGGAGTAAAGACTGGAGATTTCAGTGGTGCGGGTTTGTAAGAATTAATGAGTGTTTGTTTTTTTGATGAAGCAGTAGGCTTTTTTGTGCCTAAATAAACATGTTGAATCTTTCCCTTGCTATCTCGGACGCTCTTGTAATAATAGGGTCCGTGGAGCTTTCCCCCTCTTTTAATGTACTTCTCGTAAACCAAGTTCCTCTTAGGATTTTTTAGGAAATTCTTCGTATATAAATGTTACCGCACAAAAGAAGGTGTTACCGTACATTTAATCTTCTGATTCTGGTTCATCTGCATGGCTTTTTCTTCGTACCGTGTAGGTAAGTTGTTTGATTTTATAGCCTGCAGATTTACATTCTTTACATTCTTCTGGTTTAACGATAGAAACTTCAATATGATTACAGATAGTGCATTTCCATTTCAAATACCTTTTTTTTATCATTGTTAGTAGGTAAGTACTTTTAATCCTGAAATTCTAGTAAAGTCTGAATCTCGAGTAAGTAATGATTCATTATTTTTTCTTGCTATTCCAGCGATCATAATATCTTCTGTTTGAATAATCTGACCTTTTTTAAGAAGTTCTGCTTCAATCTCTGCTGATTCTTTAGCTGTTTCTTCATCCAAGGGTAAAATCGGAAAATAAGCGAGAGTAGTGCGGATTCTCTCTTTTTCTTCTTCAGGCACCTTACTAAGAAGTGCACCAAGCCAGAGTTCCATCAATGCTGGTGCTGGAATAAAAGCTACACCTCCTCTTTCTAATTCGTCAGTCAGTTCAGAAAAATTAACTTTTCCTTTAAGGAAATCTACTAAAAAACTTGTGTCTAGGCAAACCATGTTATTCCTCTAGTTGTTTAATAATTTTTTTAATGCGCTTTTGATGTGCTATGTTTCTTTGTTTTCTTTGTTGATAAATGACTTTTCCCAATGTATCTCCTGTTTCTTTGCTAATAACTCCAAAGAGCGGGCTAGAAGGTTTTAAAGCATGCTTAGCTTTCAATGCTTCGTAAGAGTCTTCATTTGGGAAGGTTACTTTTTTCATTAATTAACTATTAGAATCCGTCTTTATATGTCTTTCTGCATTTTTTCCGGAAATTTCACGAACTTATTTTTGTAAGGTTTTAATTAAAGAGCTTAAAGTAAGGAATTGTTCTTTACCAGTTGTCATATCCTTTAGTTTATACTTCTTTTTCTTGACTTCGTCTTCTCCTACAAAGACAACAAAAGGAATTCCTAAAGCGTTAGCGTAATCCAAGTTTTTAGACACTCCTCTTCCAACAAGGTCAATGTCAGTGGAAATACCTTTATTTCTTAAGTTTTGGGTTAAAGTTAAAGCTTCATTTATCGTTCCAATAGGAATAACATAAGCTTTTGAGAAAGTTTTCTTAGTTATTTTATTTCTCTCTTTAATTGTCTCAATAATAGGAACTAAACCAAAGGCTATGCCGACTGCTGGAATTTTTCTATCTTCACCTAAGAACTTTCCAATCATATCATCGTATCTGCCTCCGCCGGCCAGTGAAGATTTTATTGTACCTTGTTTTAAATAGGCTTCAAAGACAGTTCCGGTGTAATAGGCCAATCCTCTTGCCAAGGACGGTTCAAACTGAACAGTAGTTATTCCCATGTTGTTTAAATAAGAAAACATTTCTTGAAGTTCTTTAATTCCTTCTAATCCCTCTTTGTCTGTAATTCTATTTTTTAGTTCTTCAATAGTTATTCCTGGTTTTATAAAATTGAATAATTGATTTATTTGCTGTTGAGTATATCCTTTTGAAAGTAGTTCTTCAGATATACCTTTCTGCCCGATCTTATCTAATTTGTCGACGATAGTTATGACTTCTTTTTTTTCTTTTATTCCGATTTGCTCTAACATGCCATTAAGTAATTTTCTGTTGTTTGTTTTAATAACAACCTCTAATTGAAGCTCTTTGAAAGCTGCATCAACCATAGCTAAGATTTCTGCGTCTGCAAGCATACTTGCGCTGCCAACAGTATCAATATCCATCTGCCAGAACTCTCGAGTCCGGCCAAGTTTAATCGGACCGTCCCTAAATGCTGGACCCACTTCATATCGTTTGAAGGGCATTTTAAGATTTGGATTCATAGCGATGTATCTCGATAAAGGAACAGTGAGGTCAAATCTGAGGGCAAGGTTTCTATCGCCTTGATCTTTTAGTTTGAAGACTTCTTTTAATGCGTCAGATGCTTCCCCTGCTGCAAATTTAGCTGCTAATGTTTCGTATCGTTCAAGGATGGAAGTTTCTAAAGGTAAGAAGCCGTATAGTTCAAAGATTTTTCTGATTCTATCAATGACTTCATTTTTTATTATTTTTTCTTCTGGCGGTGTGTCCTTAACACCCTTTGCTTGTTCTAATTCCATTTTACTTGTTCTCCGTTGTCTTGTTTATATAACTTTTCATAGTTCCAGATGGATTAATTAAATAGATATTAATTTTCTTACCAGACTCATTTAAAATTTGTTTAGCTGCGTTCTTTGTTGCAAGAAGATTTATTTCGTCATCATCAAAGTAAGCTTGAATTTCTTTTCCTTTTTGAAGTAATTTTTTGTAAAGAAGCAAGAAGTTATTCTCAGTTTTGTATTTCGTTAAATTTAAGTCAAATGTTGAAACCCAAGAGTCAATATAAGGTAATAAGTTACTTGCATTAAGGGCTGCTTCTATTTCTTTGTTCATACCAGCAGAATAGACAATATTCAGGATGCCTTTTTCTTGATTACATTTTAAGGATTCTCTGGCGGTAGGTAATACAACGACCGTAATTGCTCCATCCCGTAATCCCTCGACAATTGCTTGAGCATAAATTTTTGTAGCTTCAATCTCCCCATATTGTTGTTCGGTCCATTCTATCCCTTTCTTTTTGAAGAATTCCTTCCTTCCTCTATATTGAAGGATAGTGTTCTCTAAGTCATAGAGATAAACGGGAGTTTTTTTAGATTTCATTGTGTATTCACCGTTAGAGTTTTTATTTCATTGACTGATCCTGCTGAAAAGTATTTCTCACTCCATCTGCAGAGGTCTACTTGTTCAACAAGAACTCGATCATTCTCATATAAGAGATTTAAGAGTGTTTGGAATCCGGAGATATCACAAAACGTGACAAGTCTGGTTCCTTTCTTAGAGTGGTCAGTTGGTTTTAAAGCGTAAAAAGGTTGTTCTTCAAATCCTTTATCTGCTAAAGTTTTTTCCCACCAACTAAGAAGTTTCCAAGCAGAAGATGGTTTTTCTTTGGATAAGTTTCTTACTCCTCGAAAAGGAAGGTCATCCTTAGTAAGGACGAGATAGTGCGGTGTTCTGATGTTCTCTAGATCCCTAACTGCTTCTTCAAGGATAGACATTACTTCTGTTCGATCGTTAAGTAATGCTACAACCTTCTGTGGGGGAATGCAATCTCCCTTTAATCCCAAAAGAGGAGGATAATTAAAAACAACTCCGTCTTCAGTTGGAGTTTCAACATAATCTAGAAGTTTTCCTATGCGTTTTTCTATTTGTGCTGCTAAGAGCGCAAGTTCTGTTCTATAAAGTTTGTTGAAGTTCCATCTGGATGGACATACAAGTTGATATCTCCCCCTATCTAAGGGAAGACTGCTAACGACATTTCGAGTTAGTTCTTCTGTTCTACCGATAGAAAGATTCCCGTTATTTTCGAAGAGAAGTCCATCATTGATAAAATCAACAATGTCAGGGTGAGCTTCTGCTGCAACAAGTTTAAATTTTCCTTCTTGAAGATCAGTCAGAGAATCAGCTAAGATTCTATAATCTACATTAACAAAAGGAGCCTTACAACCAGTTCTAGATTCAAGTGCAGAGAGTACGCGTTGATTTGTTCGAGCAATGAGAGTGGTGAGTTCTGAATCGAGAGTAAGAGAACAGTCCCTTGTTGCGCGGGTATACGAACGGGTTCCGCAAGCAGTTGGATCGTAATAACGAGCGTCATCTTCTGCAGAGTTTTCAATAAGACGTGTGGTACCAAGAACGTTTGTTCTATCTTGAAAAGTTACTGGAAGTAGAGAACTTTTCTTTGAACTAACTCCGCAGTCTAGTGCTAATTGAAGATATTTTTCCCAAGCGCTACTTCCTCGGACAGGTCGTGTAGCAGCATTTACAAATTTTCTCTGTGCTTCTTCTAATTCAGGTGATAATGATTTAAAACGTTCTGTGTCTCTTAGATTATTATAAAAAACGTTAATAGCTATTTTCTTTTCACTTGGTCCAGCTAAAGAGAGTCTGCTTGAAGCAATCTCTGATCCATTATAAACACCATCACGAGTAGTAGCTTGGAGAAAGGTAGTTCTAGCTTTCTTTTCCTGTTCAATAATCTCAAGAAGAGAATCAACAGGAATTGTGCTTAAGCGAAAGATGCCGTAGTTCTGAAGTCCGAAGATGAAGACGATCAGCGTTAGTTACGCTTGTATCCCCAAGTTGTGTTGTCATAGTATTCTCCTTTCATTAAAATTAATGAATTGTAAACTAGATGAAGAACTTCTTTCAATGCTGATGAAGATAACCACTTGCCATTTGCGACAAGAAAAAAAGAGGGGAATGGGTTTATATAGATTTCTGCTGTACCAAAAGAATGAATAAATCTTCTAATCTAAGAAATGGATTAGCGGCTACTGCAATAGTGATTGCAGCAGGAAGTGCTGCTTGGAAGACCAGAGATATTCTCGTAGAAGCCTATGTTTCTCCAAAGGAAGTGCGAGCACGTTTGATGAAAGATCCAGTAAGAGTTGAAGGTCATTATACTGATGTGATCAGCGTTTTAAGGCAAAATGACTTGGAAGTTTCTGATAATCGATATAGCGGTCTCTCCTACACTGCAGTTTTTAATTATATTAAAGAAAACGCGGATAGGTATTTAGGTGGATTAAACGATAAAGTGGTGGTAGAGATTGGCCCAGGTGCAAGTCTTGCTCATGCAGTATTGATGGGAGTAGCAGGCATCAAAGAATATCATGGAGTCGAACTGTATACTGATGACGTGTTGTTTGATGCAAGATCTTATCGAACAGCTATCGAGAGTGCGCAAGCTGTTAGTCCGAGAATATTTGTTAGACCGATAGACGAAGTGATAAAGATAGAAGGAGAAAGGGCCGATATAAATAAAGAAATAATTAAATTCCACGTTTTTGATACTCCTGACTACGATCTTTTAAAGATCTCTCGTGCTGGCTCTGCAGACATCGTATATTCTCGTTCGGTACTAGAACATGTGGAAGATCCAAAGAAGAGTTTGGTGGATCAGTGTAAATTACTGAAGGTAGGAGGGATTATGATTCATGACATTGATCTAAGGGATCATCGGGATTTCACTCATCCTCTTGAGTTCTTGAAATATAGTCAGGCAGAATGGGAAGAAGTTCAAAATAGAAATCCCGTACATGGTCGTCAGAATAGAGTGCGCGCTTCCGAGTACAGGACAGCCTTAGCTGATCACTTTCGGGTATTAAGGTGGGTTGAAAATTTTTCAGATTATTCTCGTAACCTCCTAAGAAAGAATTTCACTCCCGTCCGAGTAGACGAAGAGACGCAAAGAAGCTTTGATCCGTACTTCCAGGAAATGAGCCGAGAAGACCTCTCTGTAACAAATCTTTCTTTAGTAGTAAGAAAAGTAAAAGAATGTAATTAGGTCATCCTCTACAAAGTTATTTAAAGAAATTTAAAGTGTAAAAAAAGATGATCATTTTAGATGGCTCTCAAGCAGGCGGACAGTATCTTAGAACTTCTTTAAGTTTATCAGCAATTACAAAAAAACCATTTAAATTAATCAATATTAGAGGAAAGAGAGAAAATCCCGGTTTACAGAATCAGCATTTGACTGCAGTTAATGCAATGAAAGAATTGTGTAATGGGGAAGTAAATGGAAATGAATTGCATTCTAAAGAGTTAGAGTTTATTCCTAAACAAATTGAAGGAGGAAATTATATATTCGATACTGGTACCGCCGGATCTGTAACGCTTGTCATGCAGACTATTCTTCCTGTTCTGTTATTTGCGAATAAAGAAAGTCAGATAGGAATCAAAGGGGGAACTGCCAATCCTTTTGCTCCTCCTGCATTAGAAATTAAGGAAGTATTTATCTATTTTTTAAAGAAGTTTGGAATTGAAGTTGATTTTGAAATCATCCAAGAAGGGTTTTATCCGAAAGGTGGTGGAAAGATCATATTTAAAGTAAAACCAATTAAAAACTTAAAGAAGATTAATCTAATAGAAAGAGGAGAGTTAATTAAAAATAAAGTAAGCGCAATTAGTACTGACGATCTAAGAAAAGCACAAGTAAGTGCAAGATTAATTGCAGGGTTTAAAGAAGTTTTTAAAAAAGAAATAACAAACGAAGAACAATATGTAAACACATTAAGTCCAGGGTGTTATCTTCATGCAAATGCAGAATTCACAAATACAAAGTTAGGTTTTACAGTGTTGGGTGAGAAAGGAAAGAAGGCGGAGGATGTAGGAAAAGAATGTGCCCTTCATTTTAGTGAAATAATTAATTCAAACGCGACAGTCGATCATTTTACTGCAGATCAATTATTAATTTATGTAGCATTAGCAGGTGAAGGTTCATTTATTACAAATCAGATTACAGATCATTTAAAGACAAATGCAGAATTAATTGAAAAGTTCTTACCGGTTAAATTTGAAATTAAAGATAATAAGATTGAATGTAAAAAGAGTTAGAGTGTATCAGAGCTTGCATCAAATACTTGATATTTTATTTTTAAGAGTCTTAATTCTTTCATAACAGCGTTAGAATGTTCTATAGGAATAAGAAAGATTCCTTTTGCTAGTTTTCTTCCCCCATATGTTTCTATAAGACCGGGATGGTGGTATTCTTTTTTGTTTTGAAGTTGGTTATAGCCGTAAAGTTTTCTCCATAAACTCATTTTTTTCTTAAATGGTCCTGTAAAGCTAACTGTAAAAATAGAATAATTTTTTCCTTTAAGTAATTCCTGAAAGGGTGAGTAGAGAAGAAGGCTGTTACTGATCATTGATCTTTTGAGGTCTGGGAAGTCTTCTAATTTGCCAACGAGGGGTTTTAGTTGATTTTTTACATTGAGGAGCTTCCAATAATTTTTGTATTTTGTAGAAGCATAAAAGTTATCAACAACTTTATTTACTGATTCTTGAAGGGGAAGGTTTGTTTCGATGAAGAGATCGATATCCGAATTTTTATCTGCTTCTTCTCGGACAACGCTGCCAAAAAGGATAATTCTTTTTATTTGAGGTTTTTCTAAATGTTGAAGTAGATAAGATACAAAATCGTAGGCGAAGCTAATGAGTTTCAAGATTGACTCCTTGTTCTTTAAGAAGGTGCTGCAGTTCATAGAATTTTTCAAGAGTGAGGTTTATTGTTTCTATTTTTTGTTTTTTTCCATAACAAAGGATATTCCTTCTTTCTTCAAGAGCAAACATAAGTTCTAGAATTCTTTGTTTGTGTTCAAAATCAAAGTTTAGTTTTTCTCTGATTTTATTTCTTGCGCTAAACCATTCGTGTTTGAGAGAGTAATCTACTTTTATAAGATTTTTTTGATGGGGGTAAATTTCCAGGAGGTTTACGGCGATAACGGAGGTGTTAAAACCAATGGTTGTTTGTTTATCTTCGATTCCCTGATCAATCGCCCATTGGATTGCAGATAATCCTTCTCTAATGATTCGTAGGTGGTTTTCTTTGAGCATTGTGTTAGTCTATAACATATATTTATGTAATAGAGTAACATATGTTAATAAAGCTTTCTGTTAAAAAAATTTAAGCGGCCTGGGAGAATCGGACTCCCGACAGAAGCTTTCTGCAATCTATCCCACAGGCTCCGGTTATACCACTTAACTAAGGCCGCCATAAATGAAAAGAACTTGAGAATCTTATTTAAAGCTTACCTTGAATCTTCAGCAGGTTGAGGAATTCTAACTTGTCCTTTAAGATAATCAGCAATACGATCCGGAATTGATTTTTTATCAAGTAAACCCTTATCCTGATCTTTGAGATACATGGAAGAGGCAGAGCTAAGGAGTCCGATTCCTTGAGCAAAACGGTGAGAGGTATCTACGTTTAGATTAGTTCTATAATTTAGCAGATCATAACCAACTACACCTAAATGGCCTACTCCTGCAAGGAATAAAGGAAGACGTATTTTTTGATTCCATCCATTTAGGGTTTCCTCTAAAAGGTATTTAGTTCCGGGAGGAGGTGTAGGGTTTCTTCCTCTCTCAACATTTAACATATGATCAGGAAATACCGCAAGAGCATAAGAAATAAAGACTTCAGGATAAACCGGATTAGTTAATGGTGCAAAGAGAGTTCCCATCCATGCAAGTGCAGAAGTAAAGCTATAGAAGAGTGGTCCTTCACGATCTTTCCTCCAATGAGTATATTTCCTTTGTACTTCTGTATCCAGCCATTTGAAAGGAGCAAGGAGTTTTTCTAAAGCCATAGAGAAGTAAAGAACAAATATTTTAAAAAGTTAATTAAAAACAAGCCTATTCTTTTATTTTAAAAAATCGTAATACTACATCCATGACTGAATCTTGAGTTGGAGCTTCAACAACTTTTTCACCTAAGATGTCTCCAGCTAATTTCTGGTATTGGATTGCTGCTGCGCTGTCTGGATGGCTGTGGACGACTGCTTTCTTTTTTGCTTGGCTAAATTTAACTGCTCGGTCTTCTGGAATGACTCCGATAACGTCGTGTTCTAATAAGTTTTCGATATCTTTGAGGGGAATGTCTGCATTTTTAGAGTTAGTTTTAGTGACGACAACTCCTAAGATATTCTTTTTATATTCTTGACAGAGTTTGATTGTTTTTAAGGCATCAGTAAGGGAGGGCATTTCTGGATTGGTAATAATTAAGACATCGTCTGCTGCGCTGAGTGGAATGGTTGTTTCTTTTCCTAGCCCTGCGGGAGTATCAATGACCAAGAGATCTGTGTGTTCTTTTAATGCTTCTAGCGCGTCGCCTAATTTATCATAGTTTATTTTCTTCATGTCTTGGAAAGAAATGCTTGCTGGTACAATTTTTGTTCCGGATGTATGCGCATAGATTGCTTTTTTAACGTGTTTTTTTCCTTTAACAACATCGTGTAATGTTACAGGGAGGATGGGTACTCCTAAGTAAATTCCAATGTTTGGTGTAGAAAGATTTGCATCAACAAGGGTAGTGTTTCTGCCATAAGTAGTAAAAGCCATTGCTAAGTTAATGCTAGTTGTTGTTTTTCCTACGCCACCTTTTGCTGCGACAATGGCTATAGTTCTCGTTTTTTTATTTTTCATTGTTGTTCAGGTTGTAGTTTACTTTTGGTGTTGTTTTAAGTAGGTTAAAAATTCTTTAGTTAATTCCAAATAGTGGACTAAGTCTGGCATTTTTACAGAAATAGGAGGTGATGTTTTGGTTTTAAGGGTTACGTTTTTTCTAAATTCTTCAAATGCTTGAAAGTCGGCTTTGTCAATCTTTTTTAGGTGGTTGTAGAGTCCAAAGTATTTTCTTGCAGTGGGTCCAAGTAAATCTTTTGTTAAGATTGCTCTTTCTTTTGCACTTGCAGGGACTTCTTCTATTTTTTTCTTCTCTCGTTGTAATTCTAAGTGTTCATGAAAGGCTAGTTCAAATGCAGCGATCATGCGTTTAATTGCATTTTTCATCACATCACAGGTTCTTGTATATTTTAATGATACAAAGACGAGGTGGTCTGCTCTTTTTAGTTCTTCTTCTGGACTTTCTATGCGTTCTCCTATTAACATGGTACTCCTTTGAGGAATTGGATAAATTCCTGTGTTGTTCGTAGATAAGTGTGAAGGAGAGAAGGATTAATTGTTTGTAAATTGTAATCCATATCACAAAGGATGTAGTTTTCTTTTCTTGAAAAAGTAATTGTTGAAGTAGTATAATGCTCTAAAAGTTCTCGTAATGCTTCTTGTGTTGTTAATATTTCTTTGCTTACTTTGTGTTTTTTTACAAATTGATTAAAAGAGTGTTTGGTAGTGAAAGATCTAATTGAATAAAGATAAGCAGTATGGAGGTGGCGAATGATAGGGATGAATAATTTATTTTCTCCAGATAAAGGATAAGTAATAGTAAGGAGATGGTGAGCTGTAAAGAGAGCCTTCTCTGCGTGGGTTAATGAGTGTGTATTCATTGTTGGAGGGTGAGGATTGCTTCTGCTAAATCCCCATGTGTTTGTTCGAGTGCGTTTCGTGCTTGATCTTTTGAAACATTTGCTTGTGTTGCTACGGTTTCTACATCTTCTTCGCTGATGCTTGATACTTCTTCGATTGTTCCGGTTATTTGTAGACTAATTTGTCCCATCATATTAATTTTTACTACATTTGGGTTTCTGACAATTAATGTTTTGTCGCTACATTTAATGAGAACTTCTTGTGCTTGTAAGTCTTCTTGTTTGACTCCAAGCTTTTTCATTGCTTGTTCAAGTTGCTTGGGATTGACATTTGGGAACATGCGAGTACAATACGGGGAGCGAACATATATAAAAAGCTTTCAATTGCTGATGGAAGTAATTTCAGTTTTTACACAGATAGAAAATTGACTTAAGAAGAGAGTTCAAATGAAACTAAAGAAAGGATTCACTTGAACCAAAAGATTTATATAAAAGAGAGTTCAAATGAAACTAAAGAAAGGATTCACTTGAACCATGAATATAGAAACGCATGAAAAGAAGTTAAAAGAAAGTCTGGAACCGATCCAAGAGAGTGTGGAGAGGGGATTGGATGAGCGGCAAAGAACAATTGGTTTCAATACGTCAGCAGCATGTGCAGATATGCTGGAAATACTCTTTCATAAAAAGAATTTAATTGACCCTGGTTTTATGGTAAAGCATGAATGGTTAAAGTCTAAAAATAAAGTTGAAGAAAAGTTTCCTTTTGATTTTCCTAAAAAGAAAGAAATTTTAGAGCTTGTTTTAAAGATTGAAGAAAGAAGAGATGTTTTATGTTATGGGAAGCCGCAGAAAGTTGAAGTGATCAAAAGCGTTTTAGAAAATTTTTATGAAGTAAAGAAGTTGTTTAAGGAGATTGGTGTTAATGGGACTTAAATTAACTGCATATGCGATGGATGTTGCCTCTTTTTTGATTCAGAAGATGAAAGATAAGAAGGTTATAAAAAACATCATTCTTTTTGGTTCTGTTGCGAGAGAAGAGTCTGGGAAAGAGAGTGATATAGATGTGTTTGTTGATGTTTTTGAAGAGAATAAGGCAGTGGAGAAAGAGATTAAAAAGATGTTAGAAGAGTTTTATCTTTCTGTAAAATATAAAAATTATTGGAAACTTTTAGGGATGGAAAATGAGATTCAGTTAATTGTAGGGAAGCTTGATGATTGGAAAGAATTGAAACCAAGTATTGTTGCGAATGGAATCACGCTCTATGGAAAGTTTAAATCGTCAGTCGAAGGTATTCATAAGTGTTTTTTTATTTGGGAGAATATTCAGCCAAATGCGAAGAGAGTCTTGTTTAATAAGCAAATGTTTGGGTATAAACAGGGCGGAAAGCAGTATAGCGGGATTTTGCAAAAGATTCAGGGTGAAAGAATGGGAAAGGGATGTGTACTTGTTCCTTTAGAGGCTTCAACAACGATTCATAATTTGTTTAAGAAACATAAGATTACAGTAAAAATAAAAAAAGTGATTGATTATAGTTAATAAATTACTTTAATCCGTAATAATCTTCTAAGACAATTGAATCTAGATTTTCTAGATTCTTTAACATATAGAGTCTTCCTTTCCCAATATCAATTAATTTCTTTGCAAAGGAAAGCGATTCATTATCAAGAGAGATCCCGATCAGAGAAACAGTAATACCTTGATTAGCTGCTTGTTCTACATAATCTAACGTTGTTTTTTCTGGATTATCTCCAACTGTTGGGACTGCATCTGTAATGATAATTAAGTGTTTAGTTACGTTTTCTCTTGGAAATAATTCAATTGCCTTTTGAATGGTTGCTGCTAAGTCTGTTTGTGCTTTTGCTTTAACACGAGAGAGTGCTTTCAGAAACAATGCAAAGTCTTGGGTGGGTTCTACGACTTCTTGGACTTTTGCTCCAAAAACAATAAGTCCGACATTATCTTTTTCTTCTATTGCTTTATACGCTAATGCGATTCCTGCTTTTTTGCAGAGTCCCAACTTATTTCCTTTCATCGATCCAGAGGCATCAAGTGCGTAAATGAGATGGATTTTTCCCTTATCGCTTCGTTCGTAGACCGTTAAGTCTTCAGGGTGTAAGGAAGTGTGCCCTCGTCGTAGTGCTGTTTTAATAGAACTTTTGATTGCTAAGTCTTGATAGCGGTCTCCTTTTCGATATTTTCGTACGTTTTCTTTATCGCCGTAGCGGAAGACTTTTTTTGCTTTGCGTTCTCCTAATCCTTTTGTTTGTAAGTTATCTAGTTCTTGCATGGTAGAAACGAGTGAGGCTAATTCTAATCCTTTGTCTGTAACATTGTTTTCTTTGTCAAGTAATCCTTCATCTTTCATGTCTTGGATTTTTTCTTTGAGTTGTGATTTGAGTTGTCGTTGGAATTCTGGAAAGCGTAGTTTTTTCTTTAATGTTGCTGCTTCTTCTCCTGTGACTGCGCGTAAGAAACTGTCTCCATAAATTTTTTCAGCTGCATTATAATCATGAACTAATGTTTCCATCATCATGTCTGGGTTAAATGCGAATAATCCTTGGTTTGCAGAACTGTCGATGATTGTTCCGTGATCTATTGTTTCTTTATTTCCTTCAATTAGAGAATGGGTTAATCCCTCATCAAACCGGGGTGTGCCTGTTTCTTCTCTTCCGCGTGAGGTTTCGTCAACATTAATCTCAGGGAACGTCTGTTTCGCTTTGACGCGACATATCTTCTTGGAAGTTTTTGAATTCTTTTTTGATGAAGTCCTTTGTATCCATTAAATATCTTACTGAAGGTTTTAATCTGATTCTGTGGCTGACAACTGAATTGAATGCTTCGTAGACATCCTGCATATCAACGTAAGCTGCGTTTCGTAAGTAAGCGTTTGCTTGTGCTCGTTCATAGAGTCCTAAGGATGCTCGTACGCTTGGAACGCGTTCTAAATTTTCATTAGCTCTTAATTTCTGGATAAATCCTAACGTCATTTCAAGTAGTTCATCTGGAAAATCTACTTCTGCTAATTTTTCTCCTTTAGCAAGAACAATTTTTTTTTCTATGT
>JBAZPJ010000004.1:0-21682 GCA_041648255.1 Candidatus Nanoarchaeia archaeon | reverse complement strand
TCAAAACCAGTCAATTCTATTTTTGTCTCCTTACGCATTAGCTACTTTGTAGCTAAACTGGTTAATTAAAATTTCGGTACTGAAGAATACAGATCAACATTAAACTTCAGAAAGCTGAACAGTTACCGAAAATCCCACAGTTTTTATACCAGCATTATTCAATTAACTCATGCCCAAAAAACATCCTTCTCGCAGCAAGTTAAAAGAAACCGCATTAGACAAAGTCAAAACCCTCTTTACCGAAGCAGCAAAACGACCAGCAAAAGCCAACAGATACGTCGAATTAGCCAGAACAATCGCTATGAAGATTAATTTAAAGATCCCACGCGAATTAAAAATAAAGTATTGCAAACACTGTAACACTTATTTTAAACAAGACAACTATCGCGTACGAACAAAAGACGGATGGATTATTTACACCTGTTTTAGCTGTAAAAAATACTCAAAATATAAGATTTAATTCTTTACCATTAACTTTCCAAGACTTGTTAATTCAATCTCTAATTTTCCTTTTTTAAATACTGTTTCAACTAATCCTAATTCTTTCAAGCCTTCCACGTTGTATGTGCCGTTTAGATGATATGATAGAAGCGGTAAACTCATCTTTGTTAATTTACTTAAATTCTCTAAAGAAATAACTCGATGCTCAGCAATTAACTGCAACATATTCATCTTTTTGTCATTCAATGCAGCGCTATAATGCGTTTTCATTAACGGTAAAGCAATACACTTCTCATCCATCACTTCAAACGCTCTTACCCCATTCAAAAACGCAGCAGTTAATGCAAATGAATTAAGACCCTTATCCGCAGCGCCTAAATTAATAACCACTTCATTTTCCGGATGATCTTTTTTTATCTGATTAACAATATGGAACATTTCTTCTAACGAACTACCTTCCTGAATTTCTGTCTCAATCTTAACTTTATCAAGATCCATTTTTAATTGCTGGGCTTGACCTTTTCTTTCATTCGTTGTAACTAAAATAACCTTCTCACTTTGAAACTCTTTTAATCCAACAAACAATGCGTTATTATCCTCTCCAACTGGAACAACCATCACATGCTTCATACTGGTATTGAGAGACAGCTAGTCTTAAAGATTTCTAATTAATTTTCTTTCCATCTTGATAGACAAACATCTTCCTTTTAGCCAATTCTTCAAAGAAATCCTGCGAAGGAACACACGCTTCAGGAGCCAGAATACCAATCTTATCAATCTTTCCTTTCAAAAACAACTGTCCCATAATCGAAATACTCATTCCCGTATTAATATTCGAACCAGCCTCTTCGTACCCCTTTAAGGTTGTTGTAAGACACTCCATCATAATCGTTTTATTCATATCCTCATCAACACCCGTCACCTTCACCCAGACATTCTCTGTCTCTTCATAATTTTTTGGATGCTTCTTCTTCTTTAAGACCTCTCTAGTAAAATCTAGAATTGTGATGGGAGTTCCCTTTACTGTAATCTCCTCTTTAGAACTAAACCCTAAATCAATTAAAAACTTAATCACACGATGAGAATGCTCGGGAAAACCAGCAGTATAATGCACATTCTTTAAACCCATCTTCTTAAAATATTTATGAAAGGTATACACTTCTGAATGCACAATACAATAGAGATTCTGTAATCCTACACCGCGAAACTTATTTGTTCCTTCAAAATAACACGCTTTACTTTTCTTGAACTTTCCTTTCTCTAACACGATCGCAGGTGTTGTTAATTCATACACAATACTTTCAATCGAATACGGAATGACAAATTCTTTAATATTCGAATCCCACGCAAATCCTAAATCAATATGATCTACCTTATCAAACTGTTCAACAGCATGCTTTGCCATAACATTCGCAATACCCGGAGTAGAACCACACCCAAGTAAGGCGAGTAACTTTCTTTTTTTAAATTCTCTTTCTAATTTGTATTGTTTGATCGTCATTTCCTGTAATCCACCAAGATCCAAATAATGCGCATTTGCAAGTAAACACGCTTTCATCACTTCAATATTCCATGTTAACTCAACACAATTTAATACAATCTTCGCGCCAGAATCTTTAATGACTTTCGCAGTTTTTTTAATATCTCGTACATCTACCTGCATAAAACTTGCTTTCTTATTTTTTAATAAATCTTGAATAGGATCAGGATTTCTTCCAGCTAATAACACAGTGTATCCTGCTTGTAATAAATCTTTAGAACAAATTCTTCCCTGATCACCTGTTGCGCCTAGTACTACAAAGTCAACCTTCATTTTTCCTCAATTAATCCTCTTGTTATTCTGAAATATAAAAATCTTCCTCTTCGTAAGCTCTTTGAAAAAAGACTCTGCGGGTATAATTAGTTCTGGAGGAAAGACTCCCCTTTCTTTTATTTGATTACTTAAGATGAATTGGGCAACAATCGAGGGAGGCACACCCGTCTCTTTATCAATCGTCTCATTCACACTATGAATCTTTGTGTCAAGAATGATCGTTTTTGATTTCTTTTCCTTTATTCCTTTAACAACAACACGGATAATTTCGTACTGTTCAATCTTTTTTGGAATTGATTTAGGAAGTTGTTTTAATACTTCAACAAGGAAGGATTTAATATTAATTTTATTATGTTTAATTTCAATCTCCTCATCCTTGGTTAACCCTAAACGTTTAAGTAACATAACTTTCTCCACAAAATCATCATCAAACGCAATCTTAAACGACACATTCTTTGCTCGTAAAGTAAAAGGCAACGTTGCTAATTCAGAATGAATTGTATACTGTGGCTTTTGCTTCCCTATTGGTTTTGGAAATACATACGGTTCTCTTCCAGATAAGGGTTCTACAAAGACCATCTTGCCATTCTTCCAGACTGCAGGCTTCCAACTAAATTCTTCCAGCAACGTTTGTAATGAGTACGACGCAGACAATGGAGACACTCGTTTATATTTAGAAAAATCCTTCATTCCAATTCTAATCTGAACCGCTTCAACCTTTTCTAATCCCTGCGCCCCATACTTTGCTAAGACATTTGTAATTCCCGGAGAAGCACCCATTCCAATAACAGCAGTTAACCTTTTTCTTTTAAACTCTTCATTTAATTTTAATTGCTCCCGTGTAAAATGAAACAACCCACCTAAATCCACATAATGACAATTTGCTTCCAAACACGCTTCCATCACTCTTACATTAAACTCATGATGCACTGCATGAATAATCACATCAATTCCCTTGAATGCCTTTACTAATGATTCTGGTTTAGATATATCAACAATTCTTACTTCCGCCCTGTACTTTTTTGCAATCTCTTTAATCGAACTAGGATTTCTCACTAAATACACAACTTTTCCCTTAAACGAATCATGAAGATCTTTAGCAATAATCTGACCCATCGCACCAAGGCCAAGAATTCCAATAACACCCTCTTTCATACGTCTATTTTAGAGTGGAATTATATAAATATATTGTAAGAATTACGCTTCCCATACACCCGTGCAGGATACACCCCGTAAGGAATAAGATCATCTTTTCCAGCCGGCTTACACTCTCCGTCCGCTAATTGTACTACATACACTACATCTTCCACCCTCTTACTCGTTCCCTTACTCCGGTTTATCCTCAGTGCTGTTGCTCTTCCCCTTTTCACAATCTGACCGGCGAGAATTATTTCTCTATTAGAATCATCTTCAAGATCTACTTCGTCCAACCTCATGAGAACAAGCGTACCCAACTCTAAACGTTCTTCAGCTACCATTCTAAAAATTAAGCTTTCTTAAACTTAGAAACAGTCTCTAACAAGTCAACATGACCCATAAATAATGCTCTGCAACAATATCTTTCTAATCCTAGCTCGTCCATGACTTTCTTTGGATGATCTCCTTTAGAAGTCCTACCCTTATAATCTTCCCAGAGGTGAGCGACAGGCTTGCCACAAGCGAAACATACAACAGGTATAATCATCTTAAGCTTTTGAAAACTCCCTTATTTTATAAACCTTACCATTGACCTTTAACTTTATATTTATCTAATTTTAAGACTTCTTCGTATTCTTTCTCAAGTTCCAATAACTCACTGGACTTACGCATAAAGAACCATCTGAAGAGAGCAATAGACGCAAGAACGCCAATAAGAATTAACCCCGTCTTAATATCAATCATCTCAAGCATACTAGTACCGGAGCATCTATGTTAAAAAAGCTTTCGCTTACTTCACTAGAACATTACCGGCTTCCGTAAAACATATAACCCCCTTTTACCTAAAAAAAACTATGGATTCAAAAACAAGAAACAGAGAAAACCTCAAAAAAGTATTTGGCTCATGCACTTTTAACAATAAACCCATATTACAGATCATGGAAGAAATAAAAGAAGGCTACAATGACTAGATTTCTTTAAGATAGCTACGCCCTGATTGAATTACTCAATAAGGAACTATTTAGTTTTTTAAAAGAAATAAATTGTGAATTAGTCTTAACAGGAGACCATAATACTCCCTGCGAACTAAAAAAACATTCCAGCGACCCTGTCCCTATCTTACGGGTTGGAAAAATTAAGAACGATCTTAGTGCAACGATTTACAGAAAAAACAAGCCTAAAAGAACCATTAGGAAAAATATATGGAAAAGACGTCTTGAAAAAAACAGGATTTGAATAAAAAAATTTCCTTTCTAAAAAAAACTAGATCAAATATCTATTAAAACACCCATTATAAGGAATACTATTCCCATTAAAATTTTGAGAAAAAGAAAGATCAGGAATAGTTGTTTGAATCTGAAAGACACCTGCACCATTTGGAAAGATAAGAGACTGTGAAGAAAGAAAATTAATATTATTACTAGGTTGATTTGTTAATTGTGCATTCCCCCTAATACCATAAGTATTAACCCATTCTCCATTTTCACGAAGAGAAAAATAAACTTCATTGACACATTCATTGGTTGAATCTTGAGAAAGTGAAGTTTCTACACTGAGATCAAAAAAGGTTTTAACTCCGCCACTACTCAAAAAGTTAGGATCATTTCTGCGTATAAATAACCCTTTGCTTCTATCCCTAGTACTATACTCTATAAACATCTTATTTTCAAAATTATCTGGAACTACAAAAATTAATATAGGATTAGTAAAAAAAACTTTTCCAATATCAATATTTGAGTAAGCGTTGATAGGATGATCCATACTTAAATCAATCACTCTGTCTTGAAAAAAGGTTGGAAAATTAAAATTGTTTGTGACAGTAGTACGAGAAGTTACCTGGTGTGAATAAAAGGGGAAAAAACCAATCTCATTCGTATTCTCCCAATTCATCCCTGAAGGGAAACCTTCAATTGCACCTATAACTACAAATTGATCATTCGTATTAAAATAACTTCTAGTTCCTATTTGTGCTGCTGCATCAACTACAAAGTTAAAAATAGGTCGATTAATCGGATAGGATTTTACATTCCTTTGAAAATGAAACGGATCATTTTGCCCACTTTGTTTATAGATTTGATTAAAGTAAATAGCCGGATTATAATTTCTGTTTTGCATATGCATATGAGCCACACTATCTAAAGGTTGAGTATTTGCCTCCTTAAAGATTAAATGATTATTTATCCTTAAGTCAGCAGCATTTTCTCCCATATATGTTGTAATAAAATTCGAAGCACCTTCTCCAGTATCTACTATAGCAATAATATCTACTTCCGAACGATCAGCATAAAATGTTCTTTCCCCTAAATAAGGAAAACCCCTTATTAATTGTTCTACATTCTCTGACCCTGGATAAGAAAGATAATAACTTACAGATTTTGTTTCTCGAGGAAAATAATTTTGAGCAAGAGTGGTAACTGTAAAAGCATACGCTTTTTTTATACGAATTGGAACAGTTTCAGTTTGAGAATTAACAATATTACTCCCACATCTTCCTTGTAATTTTTGAGTCCGAATAATCAGATCCGACTTATGAATGCCAATACCAAGATTTCTAAGATCAGCATTCACATTTACATCTCTTTGCTGTCCAGTCTCGAGACAAAAACTTGTTTGAGACAAACTTACCCCTAAAGAAGAAATATTTCCTGCTGATCCTCCTCTTCCTAGAACACCTAAAACAGTTCTAGAATTACTTCTTGCAGGAGTTAAAGTTATTTGGACTGCGGTTTTTTGATGATTATAAAAATAAAGATGAGAAAGAAGATTATTTGTATCAGAAGCAACAGTCTCACTAATTACGTTTGGAGTTATAATCAGATTTGCAGTTGCGGCTTTGTACACATCTAGCATTCCTGCACCTTGAGCATCAACGTCTTCTTCTAAATCCCTAGCAGAACTAATAAGAAGATCTTTAATTCGATTTGTAGCAAGTTGAGGATATTTTTGTCTTAAAATTGCTGCAGCACCAGAAACATGAGGGGTTGCACCACTTGTTCCTCCAAAAGTATTATGATTCGGACTATTCCCACAATTTCCCGTTCCAGATGTATGAAGAGATCTTGCTGCACAAGCATCTCCGGGGGCTACAAGATCAGGTTTGTTAATTTTTTGTACAATACTATTCGCAAACCAAACAACAGGACCACGAGAACTTGATAAGACAATCCAAGAACCTCCGTCTTCAACATATTGACTTACTTTTTTTGCATTTCCTACAGTAATTGCTTCTCTTGATACACCCGGTGTTGTGATCGTATTTTTTAATGGATTAGGTCCTTGTTGATAATTTCCTGCTGCAATAACTGTAATAATTCCTGCTTGCATAAGCCTATCTGCAGCTAGAGCTAAAAAATTATCTGGATTATCAAGACCATAAGCAATACTCATAGAAACGACATCAAGATGATCTTTTAGATCTCCATCTTCATTTGGATCTACTGATCTTTCCATTGCAGCAAGAGCCAAATGTCCACCGCCCCCACTCTGACCTAATACTTTATAGGCTACAATTTTTGCATCTGGGGCTACTCCTCGAAAAAGACCATTGCCTGCGGCAATTGCGGCTACAGGAGTACCATGATTAGTGTCATCCATAGGGTCAACATCGTTATTTAAAAAATCAAATCCGAGATAAAGATAATTTGGACTAATATCCGGATGAGTATAATCTACGCCAGTATCAATAACACCAATTTTAATATTCTTTCCTGTAAGAGGATTATTTTTACTATCCCTTAAATTCCATGCTGAAGAAGCTCTCACTTGTCCCACTGTTTCATCTAAAAGAGCCTTTCCTAAAGGGATCGGATGGATTGCTTTAATAATTTGAGGATTTCTTTTTTTTATTTCATCCCCTTTTTCTTTAGAAATACCAATTGCAAAACCATTGAAAACATAAAAATACTCACCCAATATTTTATTTCTTTCGATACCTTCCTTTACTAATAAATTTTTATGTACTTTTTCAATCTCCTTTTTCTTTATTTTTATCTCTAAACTTTTTTTACTAAGTTGCTCAGGAGAAAGAAGTAAAAGTTGTTCTTGAGAACTCCCTTTAAATTCCTCTAAAAGAGCAGGAGTTTTAAACTCAATCATATACCCCTTAACAAATTTATTTTCAAAAAAATCCTCTTCATTATTATTCTTTTCAACGTTTTTAATAATCTCTTTTTTAGGTAAATTTTCTATATTCGAGGAAACGACTTTTTCTTCTTGATTGAGTTTAAACTTTGGAAGAAGATTTTTATTAAATTTATCAACAATACCTTCATCAATATTTATAGCCATAACTCCTAAACTTAAAATAATAAAAGACAAGATTAAAAAAATAATTTTAAGAGAGGAGAACCATTTTTCCATATTAATTTTATACTTAAAGGGATATTTAAATCTATTTAGCTTATGATATTATCACCTGACTTCGCCACTTTAGGATATTTCCAGTACATAATTCTTTGGATAGATAGCGAAAGTTATGTATTTATGTTGGGCCTTTACAATATTTTTCTAAAAAATCTTCTAAAATTAATCTAATTTCCGGACACTACAGAAAAAATTCTGAAGAAAAAGCCTTAAATAATTATGAATGAACCTTTTACACAAAAATGGATGATATCTTTGTTCTTAATAATATCTCATTAGATTTAGATGGAAACAAAATCTTGAAAGAACTTAAATTTAGCATCACCAAAAACGACTTCCTAGGTATTCTCGGACCAAGCGGTTCAGGAAAAACAACTTTACTCAAATTAATGATCGGACTCTATCCCCCTACCTCCGGAGAACTTTTTTACAAAGGTAAGAGCTTTTCTGACGCACTACCCCAAATAAGGAAAGAAGTTGGTTTTGCCTCCCAAAAATACTCCTTCTATAGTGACCTTACCTTAAAAGAAAACCTCACCTACTTTGGAAGACTCTACAACCTCAAAAAAGAATTACTTACAGAACGAATTGACCAGGTTCTTACCCTTGTTGAATTAACTCCCCATAAAGACAAAAAAGTAATGCACATCTCAGGAGGAATGCAACGACGCTTAGATATCGCCTGTGCGATGATTCATGACCCTGAAGTTCTTTTCTTAGACGAACCTTTTACTGGCCTAGATCCTCAGCTAAGAGAACACATTCTTCTCCTTATTAAAAAAATTTGGAGCCAAGGCAAGACTATCGTTTTATCATCACATTTTATCAACGAGATGGAAGGACAATGCAAAAAAGTATGCATCCTCAAAGAAGGCTCTCTCCTCACGTATGGCACTCCAATTGATATTCGTAAAAATAATACTACCCTCTACGAGCTAACACTTCAAACCTCTCCCGGCAAATACCCGGCTATTGCCAGCTACTTAGCAGATAAAGGCCTTAACATAACTAAATATGCCCTAAAAGAAAACAAACTCGTCCTTTATCTCCCGAAAGAAGGCGTACCTTATAACTATCTCCGCAACGTGCTTATAGGTCTTCCAGAAATAAATGAATTTTTGTTAAATATTAAAATAGATACAATTTCCTTTGAAGAAATATTCGAAGAGTTGGTTAATAAAAAATGATTACACTCTTCACTATTTTAGAAAAAAATGGAAGACAACTTCTTCGCTCTAAGATCTCTTCACTAATCATCGTTCTAGGCCCCTTACTCATTATTTTTTTTGCAGGTCTTGCACTTTCAGGAGCCGCCTTAAAAGAAGTAAAACTCTCCCTTTACTCCCCTAACGAACCAGACCTTCAAGATCTCCTCCTAGAAAAATTTGAGAAGAAGGGCATGATTGTTACAGTGGCCAGTGATCTGGCTCAATGTAAAGAATTAGTGAAAGAGGGTGCAACAAACATCTGTGTAGAAATTGCAAAAAAAGAAAGCACCCTTATCCAATACGATCCCCGCTTTGGCAATCAACTTCTCTTCTATGTCGACTACTCAAAAGTAAGACTAGTTTGGATCGTTATTAACAGCATTAAAACTATTATCAACGAACAGAACCTAGAAATTTCTACCCATCTTCTGACTAAAATCACTGAAAACTTCCAATCTGTATCAAAAGAAATTACAACAAAAAGAGCACTCCTAGACACGGCCATAGAAAAAGGAGAATTTGTCGAAAGAAATTTTGAGGATGTTTCTGCCTCACTAGAAGCTGCAAGAGATTTCTCCATCAGCTTACAAAACGCACAACTTCCCCACTTACAAATATTAATTTCTAATCAACTTTTAAGTCTGAATTCACTTAATGCTACCCTCTCTCCCGCCTTACCCCCTGAAGGAAAAATCATATTAGCAAACTACTACCAAACAACCTCAGTTGCACTTACTGAATTAAATTCTAAACTAGGAGGAATTATCTTAGCAAATAATCAATTCACAACACTCTTAAACAGGGCAGAACCAACACAGACACGAACCATTCAACTACAACTCCAAGAAAACGTTAATGAACTTAAAAAATTGAGACAAAGTTTAGATAAAATTCATAACCAGCTGGCTGGAACTGAAAATATTAAACTTGAAGAGATTTTAACGCCAATCCCCATCTTAATTAATCCAATCTCAGAAGAACAATTCGTACCTACCTCCAGCACACCTGGAAGCTATTTAGAATATTTACTCCCTGCACTACTCGTTCTTATCATCCTTTTCATTGCACCAGTCCTTTCTTCCACCCTCGTCATGAAAGAAAGAAAATCTTCTGCTTCCTTTAGAAATAAAATCGCACCAGTCTCACCCTTCACATTCCTTTTCAGCACCTACTTTACTGCGCTCATTCTTATCTCCTTCCAAACATTCATTCTTCTCCTTATTTCCCACTTCGCCTTTAATATTAACATCATCCAAAACCTACCCCTAATCACCTTAGTCCTTATTATCATCATTAGTCTCTACACCATTGTAGGAATGATTATTGCGCATCTTTTTAATACTGAAGAAACAGCACTACTAGGAACCATGTCTTTCAGTATCCTCTTGCTTGTTCTTTCTGAATTTATCCTTCCCATTGAAGCAGCACCACTTTTCATTGGCAAACTTGTCGGTTTAAATCCATTTGTAATCACAGAAACAATTCTTCGAAAAATACTCGTCTTTAATCTTCCGTTTGCAAGCGTTCTTACAGGAATAGTCCTTCTGCTTGTCTATCTTATTTTAAGTGTAGGATTATTGTTAGTCGTTACAAGATTTAGTAATAAAGAATTAAATTAAACAATCTTTTCGCCAGTCTCTTTATCAAAGATCTTAATTACAGCTACAGGACAACCCTGCGCAGCATCAACATTAATCTGCAACTCATCATCAATCTCTAACTCCCACTCGCTTTCAGAAATCTGTTTACCACCAATTAAATCTGCTTTTCCATCCTTATTCATCACCCACACCTTTGGAGCAATCGCAACACACGCAGCAGCACCAATACACCCAGGCCGATCATACCACACCCTATACACTTTCTTATCAGCCATCTTACGCCTTCCCTAATGTTTTCTCACCAGGTTTCCACTCAATTGGACAAAGTTCACCAGACTGTAATGCTTTAAGCACTCTTACTGTCTCATCAACACTTCTTCCAACACTTAAATCAGAAACCACGATGTAACGAAGAATTCCTTCAGGATCAATTAGAAATGTTCCTCTATACGCAATCCCTTGATCTTCTTTTAACACTCCAAAGATCTTGCTTACAGAATGCGTTGTATCAGCAAGAATCGGATATTTTACTTCAGGTAAATCTCTTTCAATCCACGCTTTATGACTATGCACAGAATCAGTACTTGCACCAATAACAACAGCATTTAATTTATGAAACTCTGGTTGATTCTTCGCAAAACTTCTAATCTCAGTAGGACACACAAACGTGAAATCTAACGGGTAGAAGAATAAGACAATCCACTTTCCTTTATAATCAGTAGACTTTACTTTTACAAACTTCCCATCCGCATACGCTTCAGCGCCAAACTCAGGCACTTTCTCACCAATCTTTGCTTTTTCTTCCATAAACATCACATAAGCCAGTAGTATAAAAAGATTATTGCAATAGAATCTTTAATAATTTCCTTCTGATTTAGTTGAATCAGCTGGAAGAGTATAGGTAAAAAACTTTGCTGGCTTTAGTGCTGCGTTTAAGGCATCATAATCCATAGATCTTCCACTACTTAGTTCAAGAGGCGGAGGAATATCACTTATCCATTTTGATAAAAGCTTTGACCAAGCAGCCCCAGCATAATCCGTCACGCGTGAAAGACCACCTCTGCCTTGATTGTCTTTCTTTCTGCTTTCAAGATAAACTGAAACTGCAGAACCAGCTAATCCCAATGGAACGCCCCACCCTCCAACTAATAAACCACCAAGGATGACACTGCCTGCAATATATGTTGCATTCTTAAATCCAGCTTTATCTGTAATCGTCCAGGCACTCAATACATCACACTCCACCGCATCCTCGCCAACTACATATTGAAAGTATCTCCCCGGGGCTTTCGTTTCAAACTTACCCCCGATCAGATTTAATCTTTCTACTAAACCAGCATCTTCTCTTCTCAATCTAACAAAATCATCTTGAATAAATACGTGTTCATTTTCCCTTACCTTCACACTATATCCTTCTCCTTTTTTATAACCCAGAACTCTTAATACTTTCCCTAATTCTTCTTTAAACTCTGGACTGAGCGGATGTCTTGCTGCATGAGCACCTTCGTATTGACGCATAAAATCTGCTCTCAATCTTACAATTCTTTCATGAAGCTCTCGTGGAGCTTCCTCAAAATGCGCTATTCTTTTTTCAGCACTCCATTTAGCACTGCTTTGAACGAGAGCGTTTCCTTCTTCAAGACTAACAATTAATTGATACGCTTCCTGCGCAGTAATCGGTTTATTTTCAAGACCAACCATTCTTCCCAGAACATTTTTTAAATCACTACTTACGTTTAGATTTTCAATCACTTTTTTATTTTCTATCTTTTCATACTCTTCATGCGCAAGCAACGCAGGATGCTTTCCGGTTAATAAAAACGCCGCAGTCTTTGCTAACGCACTCACATCATCAGCAGGATTATGATCTAATTTAAACGAAGAATACCCCGGTGTACCTCTCGCACTCAATGTAAGCGTAGCAGTTCCCGTTTCTCTTAGCAATCCAAAATCAATTAATACATATTCAGTTAAGCTAGGATTAAAAATAATATTCTGAGGCTTTACATCACGATGCACCAATCCTCGTTCATGCAATGGAACAAGATACCTCCCTAAAACCTGTTTTACACAATCAGCAGTTTCTGATTCTTGAAATACACGATTCCTTCCATCTACTTCCTGCTCTAAATTTCTTCCAGGAACAAAATCAGCAACAACCGCAAAATCTAATCCATTCAATCCAAACGTTTCATAATTCGTTCTTAACGCAGCATTTACCTGCAACAATTCTTTACTTAATTTATCTACAACCTCGCCCACAGTTTGAGAACGAGAAGCACGAACAACCTTGACAACTTTCCCTCTTCCAAAACTATCTTGAGCCTTATACGTTTGCCCTTCACCACCCTCTCCAATCTTTTCTTGAACGGTATATTGCTCTGCTCTCCTTGGATTAGATAGAACTGTTCCTTCTGGAAGATTTCCACTAATTTCAATACTTACTCCTTCAGCATCAACAAGCGTTAATTTCGGTTTATCTGTCATAGAATTTAGCAAGAACTCAACCTTTAAAACTCTTTTTATTTTTAATTACTTATAAGTAGTTCTAGAATCCAGTCCCATGCCCTTTCTCTTTCTGAATTAACCCTTCATTCTTTGTAGAATATCCCACTGGCGTTGTTCCATAGCCAATACTTTTATTTGTTCCATACCCTACATTCGAACCACTTGGCGTTCCATATATATCTGAAATACTTTTATTTGAAGTAGTATACGCAGCACCAGTATGTTTTTGATGCTCTTCCATTACTTTTCCATCAGAACCAGCAACTGTTAAAATAAACCCGCACGGACAACCCGCAACAACCATCTGCTCTGCTTCAGGCGTATTATATCCGATTCCAGAACCACCTTTTGACACATTATACCCAAAAACAGGATCTTTATTTCCAGAAGGACCATAATTCAATTTACCAAGATTACCCGTACCTTTTGTTCCATATTCAATTTTAATTTCTTCAGTTTTCTTTGTAGCACCAGGTAACCGATCTTCAAACAAAAAATCTTCTTGCACTTTTTGTCTTCGCTCAGCTAACCCTTCAAGTAACTTAGGAAGATTACCCTCATCCTTCTTTTCAAAATGTGTATTCATTCCAGGCGTCGCAAGAATGGATAACTCCGCCCTCGCATGAGATTTCGCATGATCCTTCCACTGTTTAGATTTAAGCATCACTTTGAGAATAGCTTTCGCTACTTCTTCATCACTTAAAGACTTTTTCAAGCTTTTTTCTTTTAATCTCTTCACTAAATCCATACTAGAATTTCAAGGTTAAAAGTATAAAAGGATTTGGATTAATCAAATTTACTCTTTAACTCTTCGCGAGCTTCTTTAAGTAATTGCTTGGAAGGCTTTGAAAATTTAATAGAACCGAATAATTCTCTCAACACACTTTCTTTATTTTCAATTTCAATAATAACCTCTTGATTTCCTTTTAGATTTAGCTTTTCAGCAGCCTCACTAGGAATTAGAATACTAACAGTGCTACCCACTTTCTTAATAATACCTTTGACTTTTTCCATACATTCTTATTCATTGCATTCTTTAAAAACTTTGCTAGGAAATTTCCGGAAAAATCAAGAAAAAATAGAATTATCTTGTTTCAATTATCTTCACTGTAACGCCCGTTGCTTCTTCGCCCTTCACTTCAATCGCGGTAACATCATCTGTAATCACATCTGAATAATGCTTACTATTTTTGATTACAAGACCTGCAGCATGTACTTCTTTCGAATTATCTGCTGTCACAACCATCGCTGGATACATTCCACTTTTCGTCGCAATCAAACCCGCACCTTGAGCAATACACTCAACAGTATCTTCATCAACACCAAAGTAATCCCTCACTCCCCGATTATGATATCTACTTCCAACAAGAATTGTAAGAGCATCGTAAATACTTCCAACTTCTGAATCTAAATAGAATTTGACGATGTCTGCGCCGTCGGATACACGCAGAGTAATCGAATCTTCATCTGTTCCCACTTCATCAAAAACTTGATCAATTGAAATTAGATGACCTCCCTTAAACGTATCACTTCCTTCGGCCATACGACGAATAACATTATCAAAATTTATATAAGCAAACCTTTGATTATCTGCTGTTTCTGTTTTAATTAAACAAGCAGTTAATGAACTTGTTTCACTCACAGCGACACAATCATCCACTCCTAAACGGTATACTCTTCCTCGCAATCCACCCAATCCAAATGCAATATCCGTAGCCGCAATAGTTACCAGCGGATCATCAGTAGCCCCAATCACAATTCTTATCGGTTTTTCTGAAGTAGCTATCGGCGCATAGTTAAGAAAATCCCTTATTTCATAACTCCGATCAGAAAGAATTTTCGATTCTTCGGGACAAACTTTTTTCTGCACTGGAGGATTAGTTAAAGTCTCAGTACCTGCAACACAACTAGTAAAAGCAAGCGCAGTTAATCCCACTTTCATTTTCGAAATTACATTTTCTAACATTTTTATCTTTGCTCCAGAATCGATACCCTAATTCCCGTTGCTTCTTCACCTTCAACTTTTACTGCAGTCACATCATCCGTAAAAATATCTGAATAAGGATCGTCGCCATCCATTACTACATAGTCTCTTAACACTAAAGAAGCAGCGCGAACGGTTTGTGGATTATCCGCAGTTACAATCATTACAGCATACCTTCCTGTCTTTCCAGCAATTAATCCTGCTTCTAAAGGAATACAATATTCTTGCCCCTTGTTAACACCAAAATAATCTAAGACTGCACTATTATGATATCTGCTCCCTACAACAATTGTTGGAGCAGCGTAAATATCTGGAACTTCTACATCTAACAAAGATTTAACTAAACTACTCGGTCGCCTAATACGTAACGTCGCACTGTCTAATTCTGTCCCTTCTTCATCGAAGACATCTTTTACATAGACTTCAACACCATTTCTTACTTTTGAACTATCTTGACTAATCACTTCAACAGATCCACCAATATCCACTTCTGCTTTCGTTTGAGAAGTACCTTTCAAACACACATTTACGCCCCGATCTTCTTCAGATCTTACACGTACACAATCACCTGTATTAAATCGATACTCCATTCCACGCAATAATAGACCAGCGATATTTGCAGCAGCAGTATTTACTGCAGGATCATCAGTAGAGCCAACCACAATTCTCGTTGGAATATCTTGTTCTTGAGTAAAAGCGTATGGAAAATCTCTTAATTCATAAGAACGATCAGAAATCCTAACCCCTTGGGGACATTCAGTAGAACCACCATCAGCCATGCCTGTGTCGGTTTTTATTTGCTGAGAAGGATTTACTAACGTTTCAACAGGAGCAGAACATGAAGTTGCAACTACCGCTAAACTTAATCCTATTTTTTGAAGTAGTTTTTCTAACATTTATTGCCCATCCTGCAAACAATACTCTCCGGTCCACTTGGAATGACCATCGATTCGTTCATGATCCGCACTAAGCAACATCACTTGAGTTCCATCTTTTAACTTAGCACACTCTCCTGCAGCAAGTTCCTTTAGCTGGTTCCCATTAATCGTGAATCCCTTATACATTCCAACATCTTCCCCATTAATGTTTAAACAAAGTGTTACGTAGTTTTTATTGCTTGGTTCATCAAGAGCAAATGTCCCGCAACTTAATGAAACCTTATAGTCCTTCCCATTCAACGTTCTAACTTCCCTGCTTACATCATTGGAATCTCCAAATTTAAGCTCTAATGTTGATACAAGATCACAATTTTCAGCTCTGCATGCTAAAGGATTGTACATTTCTTGTGTTGGAATTTCTGGATTTTGAAGATAAAGAGTATCTGCTTCACAGGCATTTAATCCTAAAACTAATCCTACCGAAGTGAGCATTTTTTCTAAGGTTTTCATAACACTTTGAATAACTTTTAACCTATATAAACCTTTCTTTCTAGTACTTCTTAACAGTAGTTACAGATACTTCTCTAAATAATCATTCGCTCTTCTAATCGTATCTTGATAATTCTTGAACTTAATTAGTTCGATTACTTCTTCATACCCACACCACTTAAACGCTTTATGTTCAAACGAAACTTTCACTTCTTTCTCTTTTGTTTGTGCCAAGATTAACACAACCTCTTTCGCAACTAGCTGTCCATCCACTTTAAACATAAATGACACCTTTCTTTTAAAATCCAAGAATTTTAAATCTTTAATTCCTGTTTCTTCAAATACTTCTCTTATCACCACTTCTTCTTCATTCTCATTCTCTTCCCTTAACCCTTTTGGAAGATCCCACCTATTCCCCGTATCCAGCAAAAGATAGAGAATTTTTCCTGCTTCTTTCCTAAATAAAATTGCACCACAAGAAAATAAAACTTTCATTGGCCACCCAATGTGAAACTATAATACACAAAAGCAAGACTTACAAGCGCTATTATTCCCCATACTACTTTATTCCATTCAAAAATCTTTTTTCCATCAAACTGCCAGAAAGGAATTAAATTAAATAAGGCTAACCACGCATTAATCCTTACCCCATAAATTGCAATTGTTTGCAGAAATCCAGAACTCATTACAAATAACCCTAAAAATACTACAACCAATATTACATTAATTAAAGGACCAGCCATTGAAATAATCCCATTGTGATCTTTACGAATACTCTTTCCCCCAACCATTACTGCACCGGGAGCAGCAAAGACAAATCCAAAAAAACTCATGATAACTGCCAAGAATAACATCTCATCAAAACTTCTAAACTCAGCAAAATATTTGTATCTCTGCGCAACAATCTTATGCCCTAACTCATGCAATAAAAATCCTGTTCCAACGACAATTAACGAAATAATAAAACTAGAAAAAAACTTCCTCGATAAACCGCCAAGCACTATTGCAAACGCGATAGAAACCATCAACCATGATTTCAATAAGTCTCTCACTTCAATATTCGAATACGTAAACTTCCCTAGTTGATATTTCTTATAAATTGGCATTCATTCATTTACTTGTAGATGTTTAAATAACTTATGCAGATACAACTCTACCCAACTACTTTTAATTTTCCCTTCTTCTTTACTTTTTTCTGCTGAGACACAGGGGGAATATCCCTCACATAAGCAGCCAACACCCTTTGAATCGAACTAGCATCTCCTAACTCACTATACATTCCCACTAATTTGTTAAGCACCTCATTTTTTGAGAGACGATCTATTGCATGAAACTGAAAACCAACGTCCCCTTCTTCAGGAAGATTCAATCTTGCAAGCAATCCTTCCATTAATTCAGTTCCAAGACCATAATTTTTCTTCTTTACTTCGCTCTCTGCTTTTGCCAATTGAGCAAATTCACCATACCTATCTTTATGTTCCACAATCTTTTCCAATAATTCTTGCGCCTCTGCAGGATCTTTAGCAAGAACTGCATTCATACAAATAATATAAGCATACGACCTCCCTTGGATTAATGCTTTCTCAAATAATTCTCTTGCCTCATCCCTACTACCATCTACATATAACTTACTAACTCCCTTCAGCATTAGTGCGGAAGCACTCTTCGGATTCAAACGAAAAGCATTTGTTATATACTCTTCAAAGATTCCCCGATTATAACCTGCTTCTTCAAGATAATTTGTTTTACCTCCCCCTTTCGCAGAAGCCGCCTGCTTTAAACTTTCTACCGCTTTTCCAAGATAAAGCTGAGCATATACAATTAATGCGCCTAACTCTTCATTCCTTTCATCTTCTTCTTTAGATTCAACTAGCATTACTTTCTTTCCCATTTTATCCAACTATTCCCTGAGAAACTTTTCCCTTGATATTTTGATTTAAATCATTCTTTACTTTTAACAACGCTTTTCTCGCCATATGCAATGGATACGGCATCTTCACTTCAGGATTAATCCATTTCTTTACAAATTCCACAGCACTCTCTGGACTTACTCGATGAGCAGGAGTGACGTATACTGGATTCGCAAACTCTTTTGTTCTTAACGCAAATCCCCTTAACACATTATTTAACATAATCTTATCTTCTTCCAACCCACCAAGCATTAACGTATCACTTACTCCAATACTGGGTTTATTTGAAAGCACTCCAACATAACTTGCAGTGCCCACACGAAACGGATGCAATGCTCCAAACCCTTCAATCACTAAGAGATCAGGTTTGTTTGTTAATTCTTTTAAACACGCTAAGATTGCTGGACCTTCTCTAAATGCAACAGTCCCAGGAGAATAGGGTAAAATTTCTTCAGTCGTTACTTCTCTTTTTTCAATGATTTCTAACGAGTTGTTATCTAATACTACCGCAGCACAAATCGCTTTCTTCTCTCTAAACGTTACACAGAATGCAGCAACGACTTTTACTTCAGGAAAATTGTCTTTTAGATCAATCCCTTTAGCAATTTGCTTTTCAATCTCTTTTAGTTCTTTAAAGTCAATTTGTTGATACATCTTTAGTTTCCTTTACTTTTTCCTTTTCGAAAAGCAGATCCACTACTTCTCTTAATTCTTTAACATCATTTAAAAAACCTTTAACCCCTTCAAGATAATCTAATCCAGAGATGCGGATTTTAGTATGAGATTTTCCCCACTCACACTCAGCAGTAGAGAATTCTTTGGGCAAACAAGAAGCACCAGAAGTGCGAAATTCATACCCTTCCGGAGAAATCCTTACTTCAAAACCGATAACACCTGATTGATACCTTACACTTACTGGTCTTGCCTGTTCACTACTCCCTTTATTGTTATAAACAATCTCTAGGGTATCATCTTCTGACTTTCCAAATCGATAAATTCTCTTCTCAAACCCGTTACCTAACTCGTTCACAATACGGCGGACATTCCCCTGACCATATTTCTTTAGACCTTCACTTCGGGATCTTACGCTCTCTCGAGTTTGCTTAAAATAATCATTAATTATTTCATTCCTCACCTCATTTTTTTGCAGGCTGGATGAAGAATCTACTTTAGGTTGAAGGGTTGAGCATGCTGCGAAGGCAGCCACTACTAACGAAGTTAACACCTTTTTCATTTTCTTTTTCCTTTTGACTTTTTACTTTTATTACTTACATTATGATCAGGTACTGAAAACTGCCTAAATACTTCTCCAATCTCCACTGATGCGATTGCAGCTTCAAGCATACTCACAGAAGCAACAAGACCGTTTACGTTTTCTTTAAAATATTTCCTTTCTGGAGCAATCGTTTCCTTCCCAGACACATGATCAACACAACGAATAAATTTCTCACTACCCGGTTCACCCCTGCACTCAATATCATACTTCGGATTATCGCTCGTATAACGAACATGCAACGGAACCCCTCCATACACAGTTAGATCTAAAGAAGAATGATAAGGCGGATTTGTCCCATCAATCACTTTAACAGCAATAGATTCCCCATTACGCGCATAATCCACCTGCGCATTTTTCCCATGACAAGCAATAATATTTCTGCTCCCCCCAGCTTTATCCCCCGTACCGAACAAGCTGTAATCACCAGAAGGAATAGAAGATCCACTACATTGATTTTGAATTACCTTTTGACTTAATCCTTTAAGAAGAGCAGCATAATTTCCTACTTTTTCATTGACTTTTACATACTCAGTTCCCACTTTAGGTTCAGCACATGCTGTTAAGGCAGCTAGCGCAAGAGTAACTAACGTCTTTTTCATGCAATTTGTATAAGTTGTTTATTTAAATAGCTTTCTAATTGTAACCACTTGTAAGTAATCCTTAATAAAAAAGAAAGAATCTTAAATAAAATCATAAGCACAAAGCCATGTTTACACAAGCACTCGTTACGTTGATGGTTAAAGACTTGAAAACCTCTTTAGATTTTTATACAACCAAACTAGGCATGCAAGTAAAAACAAATATTGAAGGAGAATGGATCGAACTAGAATTACCGGGATTAACCTTAGCATTACATCCTTCGCATGGAGAGATTTCTAGCGGCACAGCTTCAGTTGGTTTTTCAGTTCTTCAATTAGAACAAGCAATTAGTGACTTAGAAAAAAAAGGATTAACCTTCACCATTCATGAAGAAGGATTCATCCGCTTAGCACTCTTCAAAGATCCAGATGGATATAATCTTTATCTTTATGAGATGATGGGCTGAAATTATTTTAACAAGGAATCTAAACGCGGAATCGCTCCAAGAACTTCCAAATCTGCTTCCCTCATTCTCTCGATTTCTGCAATTCTCCTTTTAGCTGCCATCTCAACTGATCCTTTTAGATGGTTATATCTTTCATTTGATTCAACATACTTTCCCATTAAATCCACATATTCTGATACCCTCACTGTCTTCTTCTTTCCCATCTCATAACGCCCCTCGCGAAGATTTAACTCTCCCTTACATAGAACCCCTTCTTGCGCCATTCCCTCTTGAGCAAGATCAATAATTAAACGCCAATAATCAGGAGGCACAATCAAGTTTCCGCCCATAGGGGGCAATTCACTTCTGTCCCCTTGACGGGCCAACATTTGATAACCATGTTTTTCTTCATAACCTGGAGCTATACACCACGTTACTTCCCACTTCGGCAAGTCCGGCACAATTTGATTACCTGATAAGATTAAGATTAAATCTTTTTTTGGATCGAGGGATCCAACACTTCGTCTTATTTCTCCAATTGACGTTTTTTCCATGCATTTTATCTTCTACAAAATTATATAAAACCTCTTTTTAAGAAAATGGATTCTTTCAAAACCTTTATAAGAAACCCGGCTTTCGTAAAAATTAGCGGGGTAGAACAGTGGTGATTAACTGTGCGTTAATTCCGTTTTCCTAGGAGTGTTCGTCGAAGCACTTATCTTTGGGTAAATGCTGCGCAAGGCTCATAAAGCTGTTTGGGTCACCCGAAGAGTTTCATTTATGGAACTCGAGTTGAGGCCGTTGGTTCAAATCCAACCCCCGCTATTGGGCCCGCAAGGGCCCCATTTTCCTCTTTCCATTTTAATGGTTTACAAGTTGATAGAAATCTTCTCGCTTTGTTAATATTTTTAGGATTACTCGAACCAACAATCTTCATCCATTTTCTTAATTGTTCCACTCCGTTTAATTGAATCCTTACTTGATGATCATTAACGTTATACACACCAAACCTAAACCCTAACGAATTCAATATCATTACATATTGTTCTTG
>JBAZPJ010000003.1:0-25356 GCA_041648255.1 Candidatus Nanoarchaeia archaeon | reverse complement strand
ACTTATTCGCCGAGATTCTTAGACTCGACAAAAGCTATATCCGAAGACATAGCACTGGGAGTTCCCTTATCACACTTTCGTGCATTGTAAAGTTTTCGCGCCTGCTGCACCCCTTAGGGCTAGGGCCAGTGTCTCAGTGCCCTTCTCGGGGCAAGGACTCTCATCCCCCCTACTGATCCAAGGCTTGGTGAGCCTTTACCTCACCAACTACCTAATCAGCCGCCGACTTATCCTCAGGCATTGCTTTTCAAAGAAAATACATTCCAGTAATCATCTTCTATCCGGTATTACAGTCAGTTTCCCAACCCTATCCCAGACCTGAGGGCAAATTATCGACGTGTTACTGAGCCTTACGCCGGTGGTATTGCTACCCCCTGACTTGCATGGCTAAACCGAACTCCCATAGCAGCGACCTCCCGCAGGATCAACGGGAATTATTGCTGCAAGACATTCAACTAAAAAATACTAAAGAGCTCTCTACTGTCAATTTCTGCTCACTCATACCTGATCGTTCGATGAGGTATTCATCAATTCTCTTTGCGAGATAAACGAAATGTAGTCGAAGAGATATGAAGGTGATTTATAAATCTTTGGTAGAAAAATGGTTTTTTACGAGGAGGAAAGCTGTCTTTAGAAAAAGAAAATAGGTACAACGTGTTTTAAATTTAGAAGTTTACGCTTTGTAAATGGAAAAAGGAGAAGTTGCAGATAAACTCGTTCTTGCTTAAACTAAGCTTTGGAAATTAGAACAACTAGTTCACTTTTCTGCACTTTCTATTCAAACAGATGTTTTTAATCCAACTGTACCTGCCCAACTTCAATCTCCTTATTCCGAATACAACCCTCCGCGAGCGTTTCTTAGAAGACAAATTCAAAGATATGTACTACAACTTTCTTCTTAATAAAAAAACACAATCCTTTTAAAGAAGCGCTAGTAGAACATTTTTAATGAAACGAAGTTCACGACGGTGGAAGAAGAAAGGACAGATGCGCTGGAAGTGGCAGCGTAAACGTATGAGAAAGGAAAAACGAAGAAGAAAAGGTATTCGTTAAACATTATTCATTTTCTTTTATCACTTTTTAAACAAGAAGCTTTTAATATTTCTTTTTTGTTTCTATCGCTATGTGTATTGGTGAATTAACTGATTTTCAAGCAAGTCTGGATCAAGAAAGAGCTTATACTGTTCAAGAATTAAGAATTAAATTAGAAGATTTTTTCCCAGCGAGGGATGGAGTTAATTTTTATGGCCTTGAAGCAATTAGAAATTCTTCTGAAGACATTCGTCCCCCTATCGGCGACATTCAACAATCTCGTAGAGATAGAATAGATATCCTTAGAGATTTAGTCCCTTACAGTTTTATGGATGATCGAAGCGGAAGAATCTCTATTTATGAAACAAGCGGACACTGCTCAACTTTTATTTTCACAACGCAGCTACAAGGACATAGTTATCGTTTAGAAGAATTTTATTAATGACAACCTTTAAAAGAAATTAATAAGTCAATTCTTTATTGGGCCCGTAGCTCAGCCTGGACACTATTGAGGCAATGGAGCGTCGGTCTTATATGACCCCTATCGGACAAGGTCTAAGTGCGCCGATGGTCGCAAGTTCAAATCTTGCCGGGCCCACTCTCTACTTGAATTATTTCTTAAATTAATTTCTTTAAAGAAAACTAAGCTGCGTGATATAATCTAAAAAACTCTTTTACAGTAGAACTATACCTCGCTCTTACTCCTTCTGATTCTAGTACTGCTTTTACTTCATCATGGCTGGTTGCATTCGTTCCATCGCTTGCGATTTTATTTGTAATACAAGAAAAGCCCACTACTCTCATTCCCCTATTTCTCGCAACAACAACTTCTGGAGCAGTAGACATTCCTACTGCATCAGCACCAATTCTTTTTAACATCATGCTCTCTGCTTCACTTTCATATGTCGGACCAGTTACTGCAGCGTAGACTCCGCTGTGTACTCCCGCGTTTGATCTTGCTGCCGCTTCATGCAACATTTCTCTCCATGTAAGATCATACGCTCCATTCATTGGCTGAAAACGATCTGTTCTTCTATCCGAATTTACTTTTGTAAACGCCATATGCCTTCCCATTAATGGATTTGGAATGTGGAAATTAAGATGACTACGCAGAAGCATCATTGAACCGACTTGATAATCTGGATTTAAACCGCCTGCTGCATTTGTTACAAAATAATTTTCAATCCCTAACTCTGCAAGAACATGCACTGGAAAAACAACTTTCAAAATTCCAGTATTCATTGGATGATCAGCAACTTCATAATAATGTGTCCTTCCACTTAAACCCAACACAGGGACACCTTCTAATTTACCCGCAACTAGCTTTCCTGCATGGCCTGGAACGGTAGGAATGGGAAAGTGTGCGATTTCACTATATTCGATTTCAACTTTTTCAGTAATTAAATCAGCTAGATCGCCTAAACCCGAACCTAACGTAATTGCAAAGCTTGGATGTAAGCTTCCAATCTTTTTCTTGATGGATTTAGAAGCGTATCTTACTCTTTCTTCGTACAATCTTTCAAAATCTTCAGCTTCGCGAATATTCATAACTTTTTTTTAAAATCTTCCAATAAAAAGCTTTCTTTACTACTTCTTTAGACAAATTACCATTCTAATTTCTTTTTATCTCTAAAGAACGAACCAGTGTCAATATTATTTTCTAGAGCTAACCATACGATTGTTTCAGCACCTTTCTCAACAGATCTTTCTGCACTTGATCCACCCATATCAGTCCTTACCCAACCGGGACAAACACTATTTACAAGAATATTTTTATTTTTTAATTCTTCAGACAAAATTCTTGTAATTGCATTTAAACTTGTTTTAGAAATTCGATACGGAGCGTAACTTCCATTCATATATGTTAATTGACCCATTCCACTTGAAACATTAATGATTTTACTTCCACTTTGCATTAATGGAATAAATGCCTGCGCAACTTTTAATGCACCAAACGTATTTGTTTCTAAATTTTCTTTTATCTTTTCAATTTCTACATCAAGAATACTTCCATTAATAAAAACTCCAGCATTATTTATGAGTACATCTACTTTTCCAAACTTATCTTTCATTGCTTTTGCTGCAATTTTAACACTCGCTTCATCTGTAACATCCATTTTCAAAAAAGCAACATTCTGTTTATTCAACCTAGTTACAGCTTCCTTTCCCTTTGCATCATCTCTCGCAGTAAGAATCACATGAAATCCCTTTTCTGCTAACTGTCTAACAACTTCCAGCCCAATTCCCTTATTCCCGCCAGTTACTACTGCTACTTTTTCCATCAACTTTCCTGGCATTTTCTCTTTAACTTCTTTTCTCTTAAAAAACTAAGTTTTATAAACAATAGCTTAACTTCATCATTTCATCCGCCTCGATCGTCTAGCTCGGTCAAGGATAAAGGCCTTTCGCGCCTTTGACGCGGGTTCGAATCCCGCTCGAGGCATTTTATACTTCAATCTTAGAAAAAGAATATGTTCCCCAAATACTGGTTAACGCTAAGAAGACAATTAACACTACTAGGTCAGTCAATAAGCCCCAATGGGAAGAACCAATTAATACTGCGCGTAAACTATCAACACCATAAGATAATGGATTAACTAATGTGACAGCAGCAATTCCTTTCGGTAACCCTTCAAGTGGAAAAAGTGCGCCAGATAAAAAAAACATTGGCATAATTAAAAAGTTCATAATTAAAGGAAATGCCTGCATATCATCTAATCTCGAAGCAATCGCAGTTCCTAACGTCGTAAAGAGTAATGCAATTAAAAACATTAACGGAAGTGCTACAAGTAAATACAGAAAATGTGTTGGTCTAAATCCAAATACAAAACAAATCAATAACACAATTATTCCTTGAATTAAGGCAACAGTCGCACCACCCAGCGTTCTTCCAAGCATAATCTGCCAACGATGAACCGGTGCAACAAGCGTTTCTTTTAAAAATCCAAACTGCCTGTCCCAAATAATCTCAATGCCAGAAAACATACTTGTAAATAAAATACTCATCGCAATCACACCGGGAGCAAGAAACTGAATATAATCTCCTCCTCCTGCCTTCTCATAAATAGGGCCAAACCCGAATCCTAGTGCGATTAAGAATAATAACGGCTGACCGAGTGCACCAATCATTCTTGATTTTGAACGAGCATATCTTTTTAGCTGACGCAGCCACATCACATACATTGGACCGAAATTCATCTTCCCCATAATTTCTTCATCGCCCTCATCCCCTCAATACTCGATGCTTCTTCAGTTCGAATAGATCTACCTGTTAATTTCAAAAATGCTTCCTCTAATGTTTTTGTTTTTGTTATTTTTTTTAATTCTGCAGGATTACCTTGATGAATAATCTTTCCCTTATCAATAATTGCAATTCTATCCGCAACTTTATCTGCCTCTTCCATGTAATGAGTTGTAAAAAAGACAGTCATCCCTTCCTTTTTATTTAACTGCTTAATGTACTCCCACATGTGATTTCTTGTTTGAGGATCAAGACCTAATGTGGGTTCATCTAAGAATAATATTTTTGGATGGTGAATTAATCCTCGAGCAATCTCTAGCCTTCTTTTCATTCCGCCAGAGAAGGTTTTAACTAAACTCTTTCTTCGATCCCATAAATCTACTAACTTTAATAAATATTCAATACGCTCTTTCTTTAACGGATTCTTCACTTTATAAAAAACTGCATGGAACTCCATATTCTCATACGCAGTCAATTCATCATCTAAACTTGCATCCTGGAACACAATTCCAAACGACTTTCTTACCTCATGCTGCTGATGTAACGGGTCAAAATTATTTAATCTAATCACTCCCTGGGTAGGATGTAATAATGTTGTTAACATCTTAATGGTTGTAGTTTTACCCGCGCCATTTGGACCGAGAAACGCAAAAATCTCTCCATGATGCACATTAAACGAAATATCATCCACGGCTTTAAACGCTTTAAACTGCTTTGTTAAATTCTTTACAACAATAATATTCTCTTCCATTCAATCGCCCTTACGCAGTTTCTTATAAACCTTTTTGATTTTACTCCACTCACTAACTTTAAATAACCTTTAATCAAATAATCTTTATGAAAAAAATAATTTTCCTTCTCTTTCTCTTTTTACTCTCCTGTCAACATCAATCTACCGTTTCTATTAATGATCAAGACATTATTGTGGAAATAGCAGATACCTTCGAAGAACGGGCACAAGGATTAATGTTTCGAGAGCACTTGGATGAATATGCAGGAATGATTTTTATTTATCCAAAAGAACAACACGCAGGATTTTGGATGAAGAATACGCTGATTTCTTTAGACATTATTTTTATTGATAAAGATTTTAAAATAGTAGATATTCATACCGCTCAACCTTGTGTAAATGAAGATGAATGTATTCCGTATGGACCGACAGAACAAGTACAATACGTCTTAGAAGTAAATGCAGGATATGCAGAGAAAAATGGAATTAAGAAAGGAGATTTTATTCTGTTTAACCTGTAATTAATCAAACAATAACAATGCTGCCATTAATACAATTCCTAAAATAAATGCAGCTAACTGGATCAACGACTTTTCTACCTTTACTTCTTTCTGTAACTCGGGAATTAGATCACAACACGCAATATAAATGAAACTTCCCGCAGCAAACGGAACAAGAAACTCAGTCAAACCGTCTACTGCTGAACCAAGATAAATTGCGACAACTGCTCCAATCACGGAAGTTAATGCAAACAAAAAATTGTAAAAAACAGCTTTTCCTTTAGAAAAACCAGCATGCAATAAGATTCCAAAATCACCGAGCTCTTGAGGAATTTCATGAAAGACAACGGCTAACGTTGTTGCTAATCCAACTGGAATACTCACTAAATAACTTGCACCAATTAATAATCCGTCAATAAGATTATGAATTCCATCTGCAAATAAATTCATCCAAGCAAGCGGCTCATGACTGTGATGGTCGGTATGATGGCTGTTGTCTTTACAATGCTCAATCGAACCATACGTTACATGGCAATGACGCCAATGAATAAATTTTTCAACAATAAAAGAAACTACAATTCCTAAAATCACATATATTGAAAGTGTTAAGGAAAACCCTGCTTCTGCAGCTTCTGGAATTAAATGAATGAATACATCTCCTAATAATGCACCTACTGAAAATGCAACAAGATAGAGTAATATTTTCTTTAATTTATTTTCTTTAATAAAAAAAGCAAACAATCCAATCATAGACATGAGGCTTACAGCAACAACACTCATAACACTATAGGTTAATGCAGATACCATCCTTCTTTGTTTAGATTACTTGTTTATAAGTGTTATTGATACCAATTCTCAATAAGGTTTAAATAACTCTTTACGTTATATTTATTATGGTAAGAATGACTGTACAAAAAAAGATTCTTTATGAAGAAATTAAACACTTCACTTCTTTCTTTAATGCTTCTGAACTCCATACACAAGCAATTAAGAACGATAAAAAGATTGGACTTGCAACCACTTACCGATTTCTTAACACCCTTGAAAAAGAAGGAGAAATCCATTCCTTTTCTTGCAATGATAAAAAGATTTATTCAAATAAAAAAACCAATCATGCTCACTTTACCTGTGAGAAATGTGGAAAACTCAAACATCTTACTCTTAAAAATGTTGATTTCTTAAGCGAAGTTATGGAAGGAGAAATCTGCCACTTCCAAATTGAACTTAATGGAATTTGTGCTTCCTGTAAAGTTCAATCTCCAAAGATTTAAATAAGACAATCGTCAGAAAACACTATGAAAATATTTCCTCTCCTTTTACTCGTCCTTTTCTTAATTAGCTGTTCTCCAGAAAAAACTGAAGAATCTACTCCCGCACTTGTTTGCAATCCTCCTTATATTCCTATGACTGGATTTGCTAAATGTTGTTTAGACCAAGATAAAAATAATCTTTGTGATACGACTCAAAATACTGTTGACTCTTCAACACCTTCCAATCAATTAACCCAACAACCTAATCAAAATGCTCCTCTTCCCCTGAACGAACAAACGCCTGCTAATTTACAATTTTCTTCAGATCCACAAACTGCTCCTCCCGTAGCACAATCAGCACCAGTTCAAGCTCAACCTTCACAGCAAACTCCCCCTACTCCTTCAAGACAAGCAAGCTTCTTTATTACTAGCAAAGGAAATGGGGCTCAAGGAGGAAATTATAATGGGATCAATGGGGCAGATGCTTACTGTCAATCTCTCGGACTAGCAGGAAAAACTTGGAAAGCTTACTTGAGCACTTCAACAGAGAATGCAAAAGATAGAATTGGAAACGGACCTTGGCATAATCTGAAAGGAGAATTAATCGCAACTACTCTTGCTCAATTACATAATGGAATTCCTTCAAACCTTATCTATGATGAAAAAGGAACTTCAATCTTGAATAGTGATGGAAGCAGCGCAATTAAAGCAGATCATGATGTCTTAACTGGATCCACCTCTCAAGGAGAACTTCAGCAGGGACTTCCAACTAATCCTAACGCAAACAATCCTACCTGTAATGATTGGACAGATGGAAGCGGAACCTGGATGGACACTAACTTTGCTTATCTTGGACATGCAGACTGGAGCGCTAATGATCAAGAAGGAATAGCAAGCTGGAATAGTGCACATGAAGCACCTTGTAGCGAAGAGGGACTTAAAAGTACTGCTGGATCTGGAAAACTCTATTGCTTTGCATTATAAAAAATAAAAAAATTAAAAAAATGTAGAATGTTTCTTAGTAATGTTCTTTGCCAGTTCGTGGTTTGCTTCTGAAGCATTCCTGACAGAAAACATCCTTATCTGGATGAGGTTTGAAAGGGACTTGTGTTGCTTTCTTGCATTTACTGCAAACTGCATCGTGCATTTCTCTTTCACCAGTACTGTAGTCGTTTTTCATGTTGTTCTTCCTTTTCGTTTATTATATAACTGTCCATTTGGGTTTTTTTCACTCTTAATAAAACTGTTTATTTGACTATTCTGCCCAAAAAGAGGCTTTTTCTTTAAAAGGTAAGTATTTTAACATCCTTCTTTTTGTTCAACTTATGTTAATCGGCATCGTAGGAAAACCCTCAGCAGGCAAATCCACCTTCTTCAAAGCAGCAACTTTAGCAGAAGCAGAAATAGCCAATTACCCCTTTACAACCATCAAACCAAATAGGGCTATGGGGTATGTTAAACTAGAATGTGTGGACAAGGAATTCAACAAACAATGTACACCGAGGATGGGCTTTTGCATTCAACACAATAGATTTGTCCCAATAGAACTACTGGATGTCGCAGGACTTGTTCCAGGAGCACATGAAGGTTTGGGATTAGGCAGCCAATTTCTTGATGACCTAAGACAAGCAGATGTTCTCATCCACGTTATTGACATTTCAGGATCAGTTAATGAAAAAGGAGAAGCAGTCAAATCTCTTAGCTATGACCCTTTGAAAGATGTTGCTTTCTTAGAATATGAAATCAACATGTGGTTCTACGGTATGCTCCGCAAAGGATGGGAGAAATTTGCCCGAACAGCAAAACAAGAAGGCGGACAATTATTTAAAGCAGTCGCAAAACAATTATCTGGCGTAAACGTCACAGAAAACATTGCGGAAGAAGTCTTACAATCATTTAAAGAAGACATTACTACCTGGACAGAAGAAGAAATTAAAAACTTTGCAAAAAAAATAAGAGAACGAACAAAACCAATCCTCATCGCAGCAAATAAAATAGACGTCCCTGGCTCAGAAGAGAACTTTAAACGATTAAAAGAGAATTACCCCTCTTACGTTATTGTTCCCTGCTCAGCAATCGCAGAACTAGAATTACGACAGAAAGCAAAAGATGGAATTATTGACTATGTTGCAGGAGAAGACCATTTTGAACTTAAAGGAACGCTAAATGAAAAAGAAACTAAGATCTTGGACTATGTAAGCAAAGAAATTTTGGCTACATATAAAACCACAGGCGTACAGGATGTTTTAAACACAGCAGTCTTTGATTTCTTAAAGTATATTGCCATCTTTCCCGGCGGAGTCAATAACTTAGTCGATAGTCAAGGAAGAACATTACCTGATTGCTTTTTAATGAAAAACGGAGTAACCGCCTATGACTTCGCAGCAAAGATCCATACCGATTTAGCAAAAGGATTTGTGCGTGCAATTGATGTAAAAAAAAGATTAACCGTAGGAAAAGAACATGTCTTAAAACATCGAGATGTGATTGAAATAATTAGTACAAAATAATTATTCTACACAAGCATCAATATAAGAGTCATCGCACCCTGTTAAGTCAATTGTTCCAATATTTGCTTTACCATACTGTTCAATCAACCGTCTTGCTAACGGTTTAATCTTTACTACTTGCACCGCCCCAGGAATATTCACTTCTGAAGGTATGTAAAACTCAGTTGTCCGAGCATCTCTTACATGTGCTGCGCCTACCAATGCAGCAAGTTTTCCTTCTTTTTTTCGAACCTCTTCAACCTTTTTCCTCATGTATTCATCTCTTTCTATTTTCCTTCCTCTATCTCGATTATCCAAACAAATCACCTTCATTCCCTGAGCCTTTGCTTCATCTATCATTTCAACAAACTTTTCATTGTCATAAGGATAAAATGGGAGGGTCTGAAGTAATTTTTCTCTACTTATTTTTTCTTGCTCATAATCCTCAATCGCTCCCTGAAAAGGATACATGATTTCTAAGCCGATATAGTTAAAACCACTCTCTTTTAAGATGGAAAGACTCTCTTTAAACTGCATGGTTCTTTCTTTACTTTCCTCATGATGCTCGTCACCAAAAAGAATTATTTCTTTATCAGCGACATATTCTTTTAATGTTTCCTTATTTAATCGCTTTGGAACAGGATAATTCATTCGCTCATTTACTTTAAAATTATTAATTTCAATAACCTCTCTTCCTCCGTGTTCTTCGCATCTTACTTGATACTCTGCACTTGGATCTTGACTATCTGTAATTGAATGATGCACTCCTTCTCCTAATTGATCACATATTCTCTTTCCTAACGCTGAAATGGATTCATTGACTTTTCTTTCTAGCCCTTTAGTTTCTTTCTGAATATTGGACATAGAAGTACAAGCTGCAAAACCCATTCCTAATATGCTTGCTACAATTCTTTTTGTTATCATTTTATTAAGGCTGCTGACAAGGCTGAAAATAATGACTTAACACTAGATCTGTTGCAGTTACAGGATACACTACCTTCGCTGCAATTGGACCAGTCCATTCTACTCGACCACTATGTGCTGCTGCAAGTTCAGTAGCCAAACTTCCGATATCACGTGCAGATTCAACTGTTTTCATAGCTAATACTTTACCGCTACTCATTTCTGCAGCCATTGCTGCTTCTATTCTGAAATCTGCCGGCTTATCTGCAGAAGGTCTTGCTAATTCATAAAATGTTAATTCTACTCTGTCTGCTTTTACTCCAAATCCGAGGATCCCGCTGGAGTATTTCATTGTTAAGATTGCTGCTTTTCTTGACATAATTTTTTGATTCTCAGAAGTTATATAAACCTTTCTTTTTGTTATTACTTACTAGTTACTTTAATTAGTTTTTCTTTTTAATCAGTTTACCTAAGGCTACTTTCATTCCAGGACCTCTAATCAATAAGACTACTGCGACCGCAAAAATAAGAAGATCTAATTCATACGCATTTACTCTAAAGAACGGAGCTTTCCACCTGAATATTTTTAAAAACAAGATAACTGCAAATTGCACTACTACAAACAAACTGCTCCAACGCGTAAATATCCCTAATAGAATAAAAATTCCTCCAACAAATTCTACAATACTAGCAATCCATGCAGATACCATCGGAAGAGGAATAGCTACACTACTAAAGAACTGTGCAACACTTGAAACACCTGTCACAAACAACTTATCATATCCATATACAATTAAAATAAGACCTAATGCAATCCTAAGAATTAATGGACACCACTCACCATATTTTTCTAATTTGTCTAACATATCCCTCTTTTAATTAAGCGATTATAAAAACTTTCCTTCTCTTAAATTATTTTTCTTCCTTTCTTTTTTCAGCAGCTTCTTCCCTTTCTTTTACTTTACCTGTTACTCGACCCATCCAAATTGTAATCAATACGGCAATCACTGTCACAAAGACGGCATAAATCAATGGACCGCCAATCTTCAATACCTTCTGCCTCTCAAACCAGGATTGAATCGCAGTATTCCATGCTAACGCAGCAACAAGACCAAACCCGGCAGTAATTAATGTATTTAGTTTTTCTACAACTTCTAACTTTAATTTGCCCATTTTTCTTTTCTAATCTCCTTATTTAAATTGTTTTCTAACTTACTTTCATAATAAGTTAGTTACATAAGAAGTAACTCGTTACTTGAGAGCAGCATACAATTGTTTACTATATTTCTCCTCAATAAACACATACTCTTTTAATTCCTTCATCATTTTTTCAGCATCAAGAACCGCCCAGTCATTTCCATTCTGATACTGCCAGACCACTTCATCAACAAAATACTGCCAGTCAAAATGCTTTTCTTTCTTTACAATCGTTTTAATATCGTCGAAATCATTCTGCCGGCTCGTAACTGCTTTTAAAAAAACAAGATGTTCCTTCTTTAATACATTCACCTTCAAATTAAACTTATCTTTAAAATCATGGACTGCCTCTAAATCTTCTTTCATTTTAGGACTAAGAACTGTTCTAAAAATCTTCTTTACAAACAAATCAAAACGACCTTCCCCTCTCTTAAACATCAACGGCGCATTCTTCTCTTTTACTTTATCCTCAGTATAAATTTTAAATAAACTTGTTTCTTTATACCCCGCCTCTTTTAACGCCTCAATAAAGTCCTGCCTGCCTTTTTCATCTTCGAACAGCAAATCAACATCCTTCGTTTCATCTTTGTACCCATAAAACATCATTGCATTTCCCCCAAACGCATAGCACACTACATCTCTTTTTAACTGCTTACTCATTAAAGTGAAAAGCTCGATCTGATCGTGGTAGGTTATCATAATTCTGTTTTTAACAAATCTCCTTTTCTAAACGGAATCGTCACATTCCATTTCTTTTCAATACTATAAAAATCTTTTTCTTTTGTTTTATATCTTTCCAATAAAAATATTTTCTTCTTAAACTTCTTTTTTGGAATGTAACGTTCAATCATACTTTTTACCCTAAAATATTTTCTTGCAACCTCGTACAACGCTCCTACCTGCTGCCAGCAATCATTCTCTTTCGCTAAACGATACACCTTCTTCCAATCACGAATATGACTAAACAATCTTAAACTTACTAAGATCACTCTAAAACTCTTTGTCTTTATTGCGTCAATCAATGCTTCTTCAGGACCATACTTCCCATGCACCTGATGATCAAACCATGGCGCAAGCTTCATCTTTGGAGAATATTTATTTAAGATATCAAACATCCCTGGATCACGAGAACGCTGTTTCTTTAAAGAAATCTTATAAATTCTTTTCTGCCTTCCTCCTCCTGTGGTTGTAACATATCCTTCTTTCTTCAATTTACTTAAGAGGTTCAATGTCGTCTGCTTTGACATGTTTAGGCTTCTTGCAGCTGTTTCAATCGTCTGCAGTCCTTCTATCTTCTTTAAGGTAAGCTCTCTTTCCATGCTATTATCCATCACTCATTATATATAAATGTTTCTTTTAATTGATTAGGTATCGTTAGTTAGAATAATACGATCCTCATTCTATATATTCTCTTAATTCTGCTTTTGCCTGCGCATAATTTTTGAATACAATTCCATTTAATCCAATACGCAATCTTTTCCACGCTTCTCTCGGTCTCCCTTCATAAGGTACATTATTTACTCTAAACGCAGAAGCCACATTATCCCCTACAATAACTCCACCAATATCCCAAATAACTCCTTTAACTATTTTCATTTTCGTAACCTCCGATGAATATAAGACGCCCCTGATGAGATTTGAATTCGTGGTTTTTTTAAACTCTCACGACCAATAGGTTAGGAACCTAGTGCGCTATCCGGGCTGCGCTACAGGGGCATGAACTAACTAAACAAAAGAACTTCTCTAAAAACTTATCTCTTTGCCTCAACCCAGCGTTTTACTAATCCACATCTCAAACACTGCTTCTTATACTCAATCACATTTGAACTCCAATTATTAAACCCAGCCTTCTTTCCCCACTTGTGAAATCCTAAACTGCATAATAAGCTCATTTTACTCTAATTAATTTAATGTTTTAAGAAGCTTTCTACATGGACATGACAATCTTTCCACCTTTGAATACACGTACTTTTCCACCTGATTCAGAAACACACACTGCCAACGCATCAGACTTCGCAGTAATCGCTGCACAATTCCTATGTCTTGTTCCTAATCCGGAAGGTAGTTCCAACCCTTCTGTATCCACATCTAAATACGTTCCAGCAGAAAGAATCGTCCCATCTTCATCAATCATAAAAATACCATCAAGCAACGCAAACTCTTTCATTGTCTCTCTTAAATTTGGATCAGTTACCTTTCGTTCATCTCTTTCTAAATTCTTAAACGGATTAATGATTAATTGCTTCGTATATCTCATAATCTCCTGCTTTCCAATAACAAATGCCGTCCCTACCTTTTTCCCCTCTCTTCCTTCCTGAGATAATTCTAATGCAATATCAATCACTGCTTCAATCACTGCAGAATCTACATATTCAGCTAACTTATTACTTGAAATGTCAAAGAACAACTTATCAACATCAAACACAAACAACATTCCTTTGTAGCCTGATCCTAACCCTTCACCTTGTACGCAGACAACTCTTTCTCCTTTCTGAATCATCTTTTGCGCAATTGCCTGCCTAAGAATCTCTTTCATAGAAACGATCGTTCCAGATTCTGGCTTCTTAATCTTAGAAACATACTCTTCCTTAGAATAAGAATTTGGCTTTACCCTCTTAAAAATACTTACCCTTACTTCAAAAAAAAGATTTTCTTCATCATTGTCTTCTAACCTTCCAATAGCAATCACATAATCAGCATTAATCTCTTCAGCAATGCTAGCGGCAGCTTTTCCAATAGATCCCTCTATTTTTGTTGTTAACACCTCTGTCATTACGTAAGATAAATTCCTCTCTTTAAATTCTTTATTCAAAACTCCTTCATAAATACAAGATCTTTTTCAATTTCATACACTTTGAACTCTTTTAACAATAGTTTTATTTCACTTACCTTTTTTGATCTCTTTAGAATAGTAATAATGAGCTTTCCTTTTGGCTTAAGCACTCTTTTCATCTCTTTAACTGCTTTTTTTATATTTGTGAAGTTTTGAATAGCTGTAATTGAAATAACAATATCAAAGGATTGATCTTTGAAGGGTAGGGATTCTGCACATGCTACTCTTAAATCTCCTTTGCTTAACTTAATCATTTCACTAGAAGGGTCAACGCCGATTGCTTTACACTTAAAGTAATTCGTTGAAATGCCTGTGCCACATCCAACATCAAGGAGCTTATCTGTTTTTTTTACTTTAAGTAACGTTTTAATAAAATTTAACTTTTCTAATTGCTCTTCTTCGTAGAGTTCATTATACCCTTTTGCGATAAGACTGTAATCCATCAAGAATTAAGTTAATTAAACCTATAAAAAACTAGTAGTCAAGTAAATTCTTAGAATCCTTCATCACAACTACTTTCGTATCCTCTCTCTGCACAGACTTCTTCCCACAATTAAAGCAAAGACCATTAAAAGAAAAATTCTCTCCACGAGAAAACTTAAAACCACACGCCTGACAATGATACTTCACTCTTTTAGAGTCAGCAGATTGATAAAACTCCTCACTTTTTCCTTCAAAACAATTCACGCACACTAAGACCCCTTGATTTTTATCATACCGCATTTGACTAAGCGGAATCTTACTAGAACACTTCTTACAGACAACTTCAACTCTTTGTTCCATCACCTTTCCTAAGAAAAAGAGCTATATAAAATTATCTTTGATCCAATATAAGCTTTCTTTTACTGTTTTTTAATCACTTTCTCTACATACTGGCAGGACTGGCACTTTTCTTGGGAGCACGGTTCGCCGCATTCCATACATTCATTTAAAGAACCCTTATAGGCTGGATTTGCTTTTAAAAGAGGCAAGATCTCTAAGAAAGAAACAATTAAGTTTTGCTTTGTACCTGGAAATTTCCCCTCAAACTCGTACAAGAAATCTCTTACTTCTCCGCGATAGGATTTACTGCCATGAGGACACTCATTATATTTTTCTACAAAGCCTTTTAAGAATGCGTAGGAAGCAACTTCTTTTTCAGACAAGAAATATAACGGCTTAATTCGAGGAATAAACGCTTTATTCTTTAACACACCTGTAATTGGACCGAGTCTAGCCGACACTTTCATATTACTCCTAAACTGATTCATCAGAATAGACTGCGCTTCATCATCAAGATTATGACCTGTTGCCAACTTATCACATTTTAGTTTCTTTGCACCAGTATTAAGCAAATTTCTTCTAAACACTCCGCAAATAGAGCAAGGTCTAGGGAATCTCTTTACAATTTCATCTAACTCTTCACCAAACGCTTCTTTATAACTTACAATATGCAACTCTATCTTTTCTTTTTCACAGAATTTTTTTAATGAGTTTAATGATTCATCTCTATATCCTTTAATTCCTTCATCAACAGCAAGACCGGTTACTTTTACGCTTGGATGTTTCTTTGCAAACTTATTGATTAAATACAAAACAGCTGTAGAGTCTTTTCCACCACTTACTGCAACTCCCACATGATCTCCATCTTGAATTAATTTATACTTTGCAATTGTTTTGAATACCTTCTTTTCAAAATGCTTACAAAAACAAGATTTACACATCGACACTTCACTATTCGGAAGCTTCATCACAGGATTTTCAATACATTGTTTACAAACCATGGAGAATTAAAAAGTAGAAAACTTATAAGCCTATTCCTATAAAAAAATAAAAAAAAAGAAATAAAAAATTACTTTTTAAGTAACTTTTTAGTCTTTACAAAATCCCAAATTTTCTTGGTCATCTGACTTGGAGGTATTGCTTTAGAGCCGAACACTTCTTCTAAGGTTTCTTCTCTCCCTTTAAAATCTACTGTAATTCCCCCAAATGGTTTCTTTGCTGGTGCCATATTCTTTTTTTCACTCCTTTTTTATTAATTTACTCTTTCTCCGCATGTATTTATTTATAATGCTTTTGATTTTTAGATGTAAAAACAGGCTTAACCTCCGGAAATAACAGATAAAATCTTTACTTCATCCCCTTCTTTTAGAACCGCATCCTCAGTTACAAGATGCCCATTCTTCACCACTAACACGGCAGTATGATTCAATTTTAACGTTTTTAGCATCTCTTTAACAGAAGAAGCTGTTACTTCTTTCCACTCATTTGAACGTTCTAGGTAGACTTTCATTTTAACACGCTTGTAACTTGCTTTCTCCTTCTTCAATTTCACTTGTAATTGAATTAACCATCTCATCCATTAATTGATCAATATTTACTTTTTCTTCTTGTTCTTTAATTCGGGTAATCTCTGATGTTGTAGCGGGATGTTTCGGACCGAGAATGTCACACACTTCTGGACCGCAGGATGTTTCATATGTTCCAAACTTCCTTGCAAGATTAATAATCTCTGTCTTATCATAACACGCAAGAGGTCTAAGCACTTGCATTTTTATTGCATTATCCAAATTCTTTAAATTATCCAACACCTGCGAACTAACTTGACCAAGATTCTCACCAGTAATTAATACATCGCAGCCTTCTTTCTTTGCAATCTTTTCAGCAACTCGGTACATCATTCTTTTTGACAATACAAAATAGAGTTTTTGATTACAATTCTTTGCTAATTCACTAAACGCATTTCCTGCCCCAGCAATTAAAAACTTCTCTACACCCAGCATCTTTCCTAATGCTGCTGCTTTCCTTTCTGCCTTTTCATCCGTAAAAGGTTGATGGGAGAAATGGATCGCAACAAGGGGCATTTTCTCTTTCATTAAGAAACCTGCAACAACAGAATCAAAACCGCCAGATAATAAGAGCAAACCTTTCATTCTAATCTCCTGTAAATAGCTTTAGCCTGTTCTTCAGCCTTTTCTTTATCATCACACCTTTTAATCAATAACTTCCCATTCTTAAAAATAGACACTTCAAATTTATCTTTGATAATGATCACACTGGGCGTTTCAACAACAATTTCGAATTTATCTTTTAATTTACTTAAATTAATTTTTAATTGCTTATCTGGAATAACTTCATATGCTCCACCGGAACTACATAGGCGTACAATCATCCGAAATACCTCTCGAGCTTCTTCTTTGCTTCTCCTTCTGACTTAGCATGAATTAACACTCTTCCATCTTCGAATAAGGTAATATCTTTCAAAAATAACGACTTCTTTCCCCTCTTTCCTTCTTTGATTTCATTTAGTTTTAAATTTGTTCTTATTTGAAATAACTCTCTTCCGCACATCTTAACCACTTCTTTCTTTTTCTTTTCCGATAAAAATTCAAATTCTTCCTTACAGGTCGGACAATCCTTCTTTTTAGTTACTTTAATTTTATTTAGATTAAAACTCCACATATTCAAATAAATTAATTCTACCTCTACTTTCTTTTTTAATAACAGCTGAAATGCCAGACTTACTTGTAATGAAGCAACACTATGAATAATTGGACTAATCACTCCTTCAGTATCGCACGTTCCTAAACTTGTAGTTGGTATTTCAAACACACACCTAAAACAAGGACTATCTTGAAGAACAGGATACACAAAACCTGATGCGCCAACAGCAGAACTAAACACCCATGGCAAATTTACTTTTTTACAATAATCATTTACTACAAAACGCGTATAAAAATTATCAGTACAATCCAATATTACATCTGACTTGAGCAGATTCACATTTTGAACATCAAGATCAATTGCATAGATTTCAACTTTTACTTCACTATTAATTTCCTTCAAATGGCTTTCTAATGCAACAACCTTTACTTCACCAACATCTTTTTCCGTATACAGAGATTGACGATGTAAATTATCTAATTCAACAATATCTCTGTCAATTAAAATAAGCTTTCCTATACCTGCTCTTGCTAGTAACTCCGCAGCAACAGAACCTAACGCGCCACATCCCAGAATAGCAACAGTTTTCTTCTTTAAATTAGCCTGACCTTCTTTACCAATTTCTCTAAATAAGATCTGTTTTTGATAACGCATACCAAACCCATTATAAAAAGCTATAAAAGGTTTAGCTTTGAACCACTTGGATGGAACTAGCAGATATTACTAATCAACTTCGCCTCACTCAATCAGAACTCTCCCTTTTTAAAAAGGCCTATTCATTTACAAAAGAAGTTACCTCCCTAAGAAAAAACGGAACGTACTTCTCCTTCCATGCACTTGGAACAGCAAGTCTCGCTACTAGCCTCTCTTTTGATAAAGAAAGCATTCTTGCCTGCATCCTTCTTCCCGCATTTGACCTTCATTCTGAAAAATTCATTCTCAAAGAATTTGGAGAAGAACTCTTCTCTCTTTTAGAAGGCACTAAAAAAATAACTAGACTCACCACTCTCATTGATAAACCGGAATCAAAAGCTGAAGAACTACGAAAAGTTATCCTCGCAACAGCACGAGATATTCGCCCCCTCTTAATTATTTTATGTGCTAGTCTGCAAACAATGCGCACACTCTCCCACTACCCTAAACAAGAACAACTCGACTTTTCTCAAAAATCATTAGATATCTATGCACCTTTAGCTTACCGTTTAGGATTAGCTCCCCTGAAAGCAGAACTTGAAGACTTAGCCTTCTCTTACCTTTATCCAAAAGAATACAATACGATTGTTAATGAACTTGTAGAAAATAAAGAAGAACGGGAAGAACGAATAAAACAAGCCATCCTCTCCCTTAGCACTCTTTTAAAAAAACGCGGAATCAAAGCTGAATTTAGCGGAAGAGCAAAACATCTTTACAGCATCTATAAAAAGATTCAAACTAAAAACTATACACTTGCAGATATTAAAGACTTGACTGCCATTAGAATTATTACTTTCAATGTTGAAGACTGCTATAAGGCTCTAGACCTAATCAACAACTTGTGGAAACAACCGCCTGGAACATTCAAAGATTATATTTCCTCCCCTAAGGAAAATGGCTATCAATCTTTACACTTGGTTGTTTCTGGACCGGAAAACAAACCCCTAGAAATTCAAATTAGAACAAAAGAAATGCATGATGCTGCCGAAGAAGGAGTTGCAGTTCACTATGGATACAAGGGAGTTACCCATACACGTACTATTGATAAAAAACTAGGATGGCTTAAAAACTTCTTTGAACAACGCGAACACTCCACCTCAAAAGAATTTAAAAACTTACTTAAATTAAATTTATTTGAAGACCGCATCTTTGTCTTCACTCCCCGCGGAAAAGTTCTAGAATTACCTCCACAAGCAACGGTCCTCGACTTCGCCTACCTTGTCCATTCAACGATTGGAGAACACGCAATCGGAGCACACATTAACGGAAAATACAGTCCCCTTAAAACTGAATTAAACACAGGTGATATTGTAGAAGTCATTACCTCCAAAACACAACACCCTTCTTTAGATTGGTTAAAAATTGTTACTATCAGTAAAGTCAAAACAAGAATCAGACACTACTTAAAAGAACATGGAAAAACACTTATTACTGCAGGAAAAACAAACTCTTTCCAAGTGATAAAACAAGAAGCGGAAGCACGTTTAATTTCAGTGGAAGGGATAAAAAATCCCCAATTAAAACTAGCGTCTTGCTGTAAACCTTTGCCCGGACAACCTATTGAAGGATATAGGACGGGACCGAAACGAATTACAATTCACCGAGAAAACTGCACTTCTTTAAAGAAAACAAAAACCGCACCAAAAAAACCGCTTCAAGTGAGATGGACAGATAAGATTGGTGCTGATGTGGAATTAGAAATTGAAGCAATAGATCGAGTGGGATTACTTGCAGAAATTATCAATACAATCTCACGACAAGGAATAAATATCCTCAATGCGAAAGCAAAAACAGCCGCACAGGACAAAGCACAATGTATTTTGGTATTACCTATTGAAGATACACAGACTTTAACTAACTTAATTATAAGAATCAAGAAGATAAAAAATGTCAATGCAGTGTATATTAAAGAACTGAAGAAATAGTTAAACTTTCTTTTTTAACCTTACAAACATAATTACTGAAAAAACAATAAGTGGCAGACTAATCCATTGGGCGGTTGTTAACCCATTGTAACTGGGTAAATCTTTGTAGAATTCAACAATAAACCTTAAGATGGAATATCCTAACCCGCCCAACCAAAAGAAACACCCTTCAGGCATTTTCTTCTTTCTAATCAATAAAAAAGAAGCAAATAAAATAACATTCTTCAAGGATTCGTATAATTGGGATGGATGTCTCAATCCTTCATACTTATCGAATTTTATCGCCCAAGGGAGATCACTTACCTTCCCCACTAATTCTCCATTAATAAAATTTCCAATCCTTCCTAACGCAGCACCTAAGAAAAAAGGAATTGGCAACAAATCTGCAATACTATAAAAGGAAACTTTGTATTTCTTTGAAATAAGATACACTGCAATTAACGCACCAATCATTCCACCATGAGAGGCTAATCCTCCCTCCCAGATATAGAATATTTTAATAGGATTTGAAAAATAATATCTCGGCTCATAGACAACCACTGCAAACAACCTTGCTCCAATAATTGCTAATGGAATAAGATACGCAAAGAAATCATCAGCAAATGTTTTTGGCAATCCCTTTTCATCAGCAAACTTCTTGAAGAGCAGGTAACCAAGAAAGAACGCTACTGCCATTAACACTCCGTACCATCTAATCTGTATGACTCCTAACGAGAGCGCTACTGGATCCATCACTCTTCTCTAGAGAAAAAGGTTTAAATAGCTTCTTTTTTCAAATACTCTCATGGACAAAAAAGGTGAAGACTATTCTTTCTATTCAAAAGCACTCATCAATTCTTTTAAAATCCTTAAACATCCTCGTGTTTACATTCCAGATTTACTCCTCTTCCTTATCAGCATTGGCGTTCTCATTGGATATCTTGCCCTCAACAATCTCCTTAGCCCTCTCTTTCAGATAAATAAAGCCGCAGCATTTAGCGGTGCGATCAAAACGCTTGTCCAATCCACTCCATCTCTCTTGAGATTTATTATCTCAACAAGCGTATTAGTCTTTCTTCATCTCATCTTTGGCATTAGTCTAATCTCTACTAGATTTGTTTTACTCAAATATTACTTACAAGGAAAGACGATCGATTTTATCCCCGCACTAAAGGAAGGACAACGCTACTTCTGGAATGTCTTTTTTATTAAACTTTTTTTATTCTTCCTTTACTTAATTCCCCTCACTCTTTTCTTTACACTTATCCTCTTCACAAAAAAAGAAAGTATCCTTCCCTTCGTCTTTACCATTTTAGCACTTCTTTGGCTGATTATTAAAGCTCTAGCCTTATTCTCCTATCCTATTCTCTACTTAGAACAAAAAAGTGTACGTGCTGTACTTACTTCTTTTAAGTATGCTCTTGCCAAAATGAAACATGTTGTTTTGACCTTACTTTTCTTAACGATTATTTCCTTTTTCTTAAACCTCTTTTTAACACTCATTCCTCAAGCATGGATTGCACTCGCAGTCGCAACAAACTTACTCTCAACGATCGCAATCTTTTCATTAATTTACTTATTATTACTCAGAATCTCAACAATTATCTATTCAATCTTCGAATCAGCATTCTTATTTGAAACTTATAAGAAATAAATTATTGTGCATAAAACATTTCAAACTTTGCTTTATCACCTTCGACAGTTAAAATCCCGGCCATTCCACTATAGCTTTTTCCATCTAAATTTTTCCAATCTTCTAATGTACCGAAGTTTGCTGTGAATTGCTCACTCCATTCTCCGGGTAGAACCTGTTTGCCTTCATGTGTTGCAGCGAGACCCCTGCTTCGTGAATATGTCCAACTACTGCAAAAGGAATATTATACTCTTTCATCAAACGAGTAATTGCTTCATCGCCAACATCTTGTCCTGAATAAAGTGTTCCTGGTCCCTTTTTAGCTGAAGTCTTTGGTGCGCCGTGTGAAATTAAAACTACTGCATCTTCTAACCCTTCCCGCAATTTACCTGTTGCTTTAATTGCATCTGACTTTATCCAATACCCGTCATTTGGAATAAACTGTCTTCCGCCTGCTTTAAATGTTGAATAACCGGGAAGACTTACAAAATCAACATCATCTCCATCATACACTCTTACCTTGGACATATCAATAATATTTCCATACTGTTTACTTACCTTTGCGATTGCATTCTCGTAGTCTTCTCTTCTCTCGTGATTTCCGGGGATAACTAGAATTGGTAAGGCTGTTTCTGCAACTGCTCTAAGTACATTTTCAATTTCCTCTTGATCTTTTTGCGTATCTTTTCTTCCATATCTTAATTGTTCGTTTTTTGGAATATCCCCGGGAAGAATTATTCCTTCAACACCTTTTTCTTTAAATTGCTTTGCTAAAAATCTTGCTCTTTCTGCTTCTCCATGCGCATCAGAAATAATTCCGTACTTTGCTTGATGATCCGGATCTTCACTTAATTGTTTAACTCGTTCACCTTCAAATCTAAATTGTTGATTATTAATTGTTCTTATAGAAGGAGTTTGATCTACTTTTGTTTCTAGATCTGAGCTTTTCGTACAATTTACTCCACTCAGTAAAAGGCTTGTAGCCACTCCCAATGAAGCTAATTTTCGTCTGAACGTCATCCGTTTTGGTAGCTTATATATCTTATAAATCTTACTCTTATAGCTACTTTTTAGTAGTGTTTTTAACTATCGGAAATACTTAAATAGTATTACTATAGTATAGTTATTGAGGAACAATGGAAGCAATCCCCACAAAAATAACCCCCCGCCTTTTAGAAGAAATAGATGAGATTATCCAAGAAGGTTGGTATGCTAATCGATCCGAACTCATTAGAGACGCAGTTCGTGAAATGGTAAAAAAAATGAAAGCCCAACGTCTTGAAGCTGCCATTAAAGAAGACGTACAATGGGGTCTCTATGGAAAAGAATAATCTGGCTGTCTTTGATGCTGGTCCATTTATTCATCTTTCTGAAATTGAAGCACTTCATCTTACCCGTCAATTCAAACCTCTTACTACTGAAGAAATTCTCGATGAATGCAAAAACTTACAAAAGACCATCCTCGAATTTGCTTTTTTAAAAGATCTTACCCCTCAAAGCAAAGATTTTTCAAAATATCTCATTGAAGAATATGATCTTCATCTTGGCGAAGCAACCGGCATTGCTCTATGCAAACAGGAAAAAATAAAACTCTTTTTTACAGATGATCTTGATGCAAGAGATATTTCAAAAAGGCTCGGATTTCAGGCCCACGGAACTTTAGCGATTATCCTCAGAGCGTTTAGAGAAAGCATTCTTAATAAAAATAAAACTCTTGAGTTACTTCACCTTTTGCGAACAAATTCTAGCCTCTACTTTACAACGGACTTGCTTCAATGGACAATTAATCAAGTTGAAACTTATAAAAAATAATTAAATATTCACAATCATAAAATCTTCAGCTAAGATTACTTCAGGAAAAACTGCTTTTGCTTCCTTTTCCATTTCAGATACATCCTCATACCTCTGACTAAAGTGCGTAAGAATTAATTTCTTCACTTTCGCTTTCTTTGCAATAGTAGCAGCTTGAATAGCAGTTAAATGCTTATACTCCTTTGCCTTATCCTTCTCTTTTTCCATAAACGTAGATTCACATACTAAAAGGTCAGCACCTTTTGCATACTTCATTAACTTAGCATTAAATCCGGTATCTTGAATAAAGACATACTTCTTTCCAGGAACAAGAAACGTCGCTTTCTTTACCGTCACTTTCTTTTCCTGCCACATAATATCCTTTCCTCGTTGTAACTCTCCAAGCAATGGATGCTGGATTAACCCCAACTTTTTAGTATATTCTAAATTAATTCTTCTTCTTGGCTTTTCTTTAATGATAAACCCATAACAGTCAACAGAATGAAACAATTTGAATGCTTCAATCGTAAATCGTTCATGATCCAGAATCAACCCTGATTTAATTTCCTTTAATTTTAATTTGACTCTATCCGCGTAGAGGCTTGATTTTTTTAAATGAGTAATGTATGTTCTCAATCCTTTCGGACCATGAATCGTTAATGCACCCGCATAATCGTTTGCGCTTAGATTTCTAAGTAAACCTGCTAAGCCTAACATATGATCAGCATGAAAATGGCTAATCAACACTCTCGTTAACTTCGTAGGCTTTACCTCAGCAATACGCATTTGTCTCTGGGTTCCTTCACCACAATCAATCAAAAACTGTTCATTCTCTAGATTAATCTGTAACGCAGATAATCCTCTCGCCTTTGTCGGCTGCATCGCTTGGGTTCCTAAGAATGTGAGTTTCATCCTCTAAATTTTAATCTAAGCCTATAAAAAGTTTTTTATACTGACAGGGAAGGAAAAAGCCATGACTGACAAAGAAGTTGACATTCAAGAAGAAAAACTAGGACAAGCAATCGAAGAACAAGCACTCAAAGGACCAGTTATAGAAGGAACTTTAACAGGAGAATTCGTCATTGTAGAATCAACAGAACCTTCTCGCGAACTCTACGATAAAAACAGATATGGGGAACCACAAGAAGACAAAAAAATCTACTATTCCTTCCTTGAAGCAATGTACCTCTTTGAACGAGGCAAATTACACGTCAACGATATTAAAGATAAAGCATTAGATAAAAAAACATTCCTCAAAAAAGCATTAAAAGCAGAACCAAATTTCATGATCCGCTATGCAGTCTTTCGAGACTTAAGAAAACGAGGATACATTGTCAAAACAGCTTTAAAATTCGGAGCAGACTTCAGAGTGTATGAACGAGGAGTCAAACCTGGAGAAGACCACGCACGATGGATCGTCTTTCCTGTCTCAGAATCAAATACGCTAACCTGGTTTGAATTCTCCGCAAAAAACAGGGTAGCACACTCAACAAGGAAGAGATTGTTACTCGCAATTGTGGATGCAGAAGGAGAGTGTACGTTTTATGAATGCCGCTGGTTGAGACCTTAATTAATTTTCCAGATCACTTTATTTTTATAACCCGTTCTCCGAATTATTCCTTTTTTCTCTAAATGATAGGCTCGCTAGAGATCCTTCCTCCCTTTAGGGGTGGGTGGTGAATAGCGAGCGAAAATATTTTTTAACGAGACCTCACCCGTTTATTTTACCGTTTGGTA
>JBAZPJ010000002.1:0-26970 GCA_041648255.1 Candidatus Nanoarchaeia archaeon | reverse complement strand
GGAAACTTGACTTAACACTCCAGAAAGATTTATATAGCTGTTCTTTCCTGAATATAATTAAATATTCAAAAACTAAAAAACCAGAGGTGGGTTACTTGAATCAAGGAAAAACAACAATTTCAGTCTTAATATTATCTTTATTGGCGCTATTATTGCTTTTTAATTTTGCATCAGCGGATAATGTTTATATTTTTAATATTAACTCTACTAATGGTCAACTTGTCCATCCTTCAAACGTAAGAGCAAGTCCCAGCAATCAACTTTTGAACGGAACAGTAGACTTTAACATTACCTTAATCAACAATGGTACAGTTGGTATTGCCGGAAACATCACAAATGTCACAGTTCACTTTAATGATACTAACGGAAGAATCTTTCTTGTAGCGCAATATAATGGAAATATCTCCAACACTATGGGAGAAGGTGGTAATACTATTGTTAACTTTACTAGCGTTAACTTGGCTACTATTCCCGATGGAAGATATAGCATTATTGTTAACACAACTAACAGTACTCAAGTTAACCTTGCAGGTCTTGGACAACAAACTTCAAACGTTACTGCAGTCAATATTACCGTCGATAACTACGCGCCAGCAATCAACTACACCTTTGGCAGCGCAGTGAATAACAGTGTTTACTTAGGAATAGTTGGAGGAGTCACCATTAACGTTACCATTAACGATACTAGTCCAGTTAATATTACTCTTACTTGGGCAAATAGCACTACTGTTAACACTACCACGCTCTATAGGCACTTTAACAACAGCGCTACTGGATCACTCCTAGACTCACTTGTCTTAAGAAACATTAGCTTTAACCTTTCTTTACAAGAAAATGATGAAGATGAAAAAGTTTGGTTTAACATTACTGTCATAGACCAATGGGGAAGAAGTAATACAAGCCTTACCCATTTTGTCTTAGTAGACGGAATCCCCCCTGTACCAACAATTAGTTCTTCTGCAGGAAGCGAAATTAGAGTAGAAACAGCAACAACCTTAAGCTGTACGGTATCAGAAACAAACCCTCTTACCATGAGCCTTAAAGAAGGTTCAACGACAATCTGTAGCGCATCAAACGCAAACAGCTGTTCAGCAAGCTACACTCCCACTTCGAGTGGAGACAAAGCCTTCACGTGTACAGCAACAGACAGAGCAACTAATACAAACTCTGTAACTTATACCCTTCAGGTAACACGCTCAGGAAGCAGTGGCGGAGGAGGAAGTGGCGGAGGAAGTAGTAGCTCTGTAACTCTTGGAAATGTAGAATCAGGAGTAACAACTACTGTTGATATAGACAATGCAGCAGCAGGTGTAGAAGAAGTTAGCTTCACTGTTGGAGACGCAGTTAGCAGAGCAAAAGTTACGGTTAACTCCAAAACAGAAGAACAAGTCGGAGCAAAACCAGGACACAGAGTCTACAAATACTTCGAAGTAGCAACTGAAAACGTAGCAGACTCCAACATCAAAGACGCAAAAATAAAATTCAGCGTCAGTGAAAGCTGGTTAACAAGCAATAAACCAGAAGACGTCGTCCTCTTACGTAACGAAAACGGACAATGGAAAGAATACGCCGCACGCCTCTTAAACGTCGCTAACGGCATGTACCACTTCGAAAGCACCGTCCCAGGATTCAGTACCTTCGCAATCGCATTACGCGGAGCACCTGGAAGTGAAACCCCTGCAGTAACAGAGGGAACACCAACACCTGGAGAAGGAACAACGGAAACACCAGCAATGGAAGAAGTTAAACCGAGCAGAGTAGGACTTATTATCGGACTACTCTTAGTACTTGTAGCAGTGGTTGTCTTCGTAGTAGTTATGAAGAAGAGAAGAGACTAAACCCTCTTTCTTTATTTTTTCTTTTTTTAATTTTAACTAACTTTAATTAAATCTAACTTTTTAGAAACCAAACTTGCTTACTTTCTCTGGATGTTTAATTAATATTGTTTTTACCTTTTGATTAAAAAACTTGCAATATTGAGTGATAGAACACTTTCCACACTTAGGAGTAATTGGATTACAAATATTCTGACCAAACGTCACAAACGTATTATTATACTCCCACCATTGATTCTTTGGGACTAATTTCAATAACGCCTGCTCAGTATCATCAGGCATTTTAGTCTTTACAAAACCGATTCTATTCGCAGTTTTATGTACATGCGTGTCTACTGGAATTGCAATCTCCTTTTGATTGTGACCATAAAGTAATGTAATGCCTGCAGTCTTTCTTCCCACACCTTTGAATGCAAGTAATTCCTCCATTGTATCAGGAACTCTTCCTTTATATTTTTCCAGAATGATTTTATTTAATGCAAGTAAATTTCTTGCTTTCCCTTTATAGAGATTTACTTTTCTAATTAACACTTCAATTTCTTCTAAAGAAAGTTTATCCATCTTTTCAGGAGTATCAGCACTTTCAAACAATTTCTTTGCAACTTCAATCGTCGTAGGGTCTCTTGTCCTTAAACTAAGTAAACAACTTACTAATACTTTGTATGGACTATTCTGCCAAGAAATCATTGTAACACTTGGAGTAGGATACGATTCCATTTCTTTAGTTAATTTAGAAACAATTTCTGAAACATGCTTTTTGGGATCTTTAAATGGTTTTTTTATAATTAAATTAAGAGGATTCATCCGTCTATTCGAATCGTCATCTTTTTAAATTCTCTTTTTCCTGTTCTTTTTATGAAATCCAAATTAAGGGAGCAATTAATTGAAATTGCTAAAGAAAAAATAACCAAAGAAGATCCATCTCACGACTTTCGCCACGCTCTTCAAGTATTAAAGAATGCAGAAACAATTGCTAAGACTGAAAAAAAGGTAGACTTCGAATTGATATGGCCTGCCGCTCTCTTTCATGACCTCGTTGTTTATCCCAAAAACGATCCACGATCTAAACACGCATCAGACGAGAGTGCGGAAGCAACAGAACAAATCTTAAAGGAAATTAATTATCCTGCTTTAAAAATAGAAAAAGTAAAACAGATCATTAGTACCTGCTCATTCTCTAAAGGAATAAAGCATGAAATGCTTGAAGCACAAATCGTTCAAGATGCAGATGGTTTAGAAGGAACAGGAGCAATTGCAATCATGAGAACCTTCTGTAATACTGGAACCATGAAACGACCTTTCTACCATCACGAAGATCCTTTTTGCTTACAAAGAGACCCGGATGTTCGTGCTTATGCTGTAGATTTATTCTATCACCGCTTACTCAAAATACAAGAACGAATGTATACCAAAACGGGGAAAAAACTTGCTAAGAAACGAACAGAATTTCTTCACACTTTCTTAAAAGAATTAAAAGAGGAACTAGCGTAAACGAACACTTTCTAAATTCTTCGGAGCAACAGTTTCTACTCTATTTAACTGATAAATAGCAGAAGCTAATTCTAACGCACGGGAATATTCACCATGTACAATAATCACCTTCTTTGGTTTAGGTTCCATCTTACTAATCCAAGATGTTAATTGCTTATAACTTGAATGACCAGAAAACCCACGAATATGATGCACACTCATCATCACATTCACATTATCCTGCCTCTTACTCCCCCCTTCAGTAAAATTAATCTCCTTCTCACCCTCAACAAGTCTTCTTCCTAAACTTCCCACACCCTGATAACAGGTTAAAACAACTGCATTCTTTGGATTCTCAGCTAAATGTTTAAAATACATCAGTGATGCGCCACCAGTCAACATCCCCGACGTAGCCATAATAATATATGGACCTTTATTTTCAACAATTTCATACATCTCTTTCTGACTACCTACTTTTTTAAAAATCTCACTTAAAAACGGATTCTCATCTTTCTGAAAAATAGCAGTCTTGACACGCTGATTAAAAAACTCTGGATACGCAGTATGAATCGCAGTTACATCCCACAACATTCCCTGTAAATAAATAGGCATCTTCGGAATCTTTCCTTCCTTCATTGCCTTCTCTAAAATAAGCATAATTTCTTGACTTCTTCCAACACCCAGAACAGGCATTAAAATCTTTCCCTCTCTAAGCGCAACCTCACTAATAATCTTCGTTAATTCATCCTCACTTTCTGCTCTTGTCGGAGTAAGCTCATGACGCGTCCCATACGTACTTTCCATCATCACTGTCTCTGCACGAGGAAAACGATAACTAGACGCTGCCAATAAATTACTATTCTCAAATAAAAAATCTCCACTGTACACTAAATTGTGCGCGCCATTTCCAATATTTAAATGGCATAGTGCACTTCCTAAATTATGACCCGCATTATAAAATGTTAATCTCATATCCGGAGTAATATCCGACACCTCTTCATAATCTAAACAAATCGTATGCTTCACAAATTCTTTTACATCAGCACTTCCATAAATCCCATCACCACCCTCTTTCTCTGCTAAACTAACATAATCTAAGGTAAGCAATGCTGCGACATCACGGGTAGGAGCAGTTAAATACGTCGGACCGCGAAAACCCATTTTATACAAATACGGCAACGTCCCAACATGATCAAGATGCGCATGACTAATAATAATCGCGTCTAACTCTTGAATATTAAACTCTGGAACATCTAAATACGGAAACATATGCTCGGGAGGAGCAGCAACATTTAACCCACAATCTAAGAGTACTTTACTTTCAGGAGTTTGTAATAAGAAACAACTTCTTCCAACCTCTCGACCCGCACCAAGAGCAGTAACCCGAATCCACTCTTCCTTCTTTCCTTTCGTCCAGCCTTCATAAATTCTTTTTCCAACTTTATTCAAAAACTTTCTTCTATACTCTGATTCTTGATATAAAACATTTCTAATATTCTCAATCAACGGACTACGAATCGGAGGAATCCTTCGAACAGTTGGAACCCACAATGTTTGCCTTTTAATTTCCTTTAGAACTTCACCGCCTTTCCCAATCGCAAGACCAGGCTTCTCAGTTTCAATAATAACTCTCGCTCTCTGCGGATCAAACAAAATATTACACTCACCAGTCTCTTCAGGAAGAATCTTCCTAATCTTCTCACGAGCCTTCTCTTCCTCCATCGTCATTGAAGGATCAGACCTTAACTCAACACGTTTCTTAATATTATCAACAATCGTCTTCACAACACCCTGATTATCTAATAAAAATTCAGCATTCTTCGTATACAATACAATGTTCGCACCCTCAAAAACCGCATCAGTAATCTTCGCAGTCGCTGGGACGAACTTCATTACTTCATCTAAAATTTTTACCATTTGTTTCTCTTCTCTAAAAAAAAGATTAGAATCTTATACCAATTTTGTTTCAAGCTGTTTTGACATAGCCTTCTTTGTTCCATCTTTTGTAATGACAACAACATCAAGACCACCACCAGAAGCAGTGTCTCTTTCCATGGATGCACTAATTGCTTTGACTGCTAATTGAACTCCATCATCAACACTAAGATCCTTCTTATAATTTCCTTCTAACACTCCCGTAGCATACATCATTCCAGAACCATCAGTCACAAAATCATCATACTTCGCAATACTTCCATCAGCACCTAACTGATACAAATGAAACCCTTCCATATCCACACCAGCAAACAAGAAGCCAGTAATTCCCGGAATCATACTCATCTTTCTCACATTATTATACACTAAATTACCAAGCATATTCGCTGCTTCTTTAATCTTAACCTTCTTTCCCTTTCTTAATTCCTCTAACCTTAACTGAGCTTTAATCAACTTTACTAATAACTGAACATCAGAAACAAGACCTGCAAACGTAATAGCCATCTGATCATTTAAAATTAATACCTTCTCAAACTTCTTACTAGATACAATCTGACCACCAAGCGTCATCTTCTTATCAGCAGCGAGAACAATTCCATCCTTACACACCATCCCTAGTGTGGTGGTTCCAGTTTTGAATAACATTGGTTCCATTGATAACTTCACCTTTAAGAATAAGGTTATCTATCGACAAGCATTGAAATATATAAATGTTTCGCTGAAAAATTATAAATAGGATTCTGAATTTTCACTGATTGAATAGATTAGAGCGGGCTTATTCTCTTTAGCATCTAAAATTTTATCACACGCTTGTTCTAATAAACAAAATGTACGTGCTTCTACGCGAGGATCTAGCGTATGAGACAATCCGCTTATTACAGCGGGAGGCAGGTAGTATGGTGCTGCAGCGTCTAGCAACTTCTTTCTGTCTTTATAATTATAAGTAATTCTCTCTCTTACAATCTCTGCTCCTAACTTTCCTTTTGTAACAAAAGCATCATCTCCCGTGAACACTTCATAAGCTACAATCCCTGTTGAGAAAATATCTCCACTCATTGTTACTACGCCTAATGCCTGCTCTGGAGCGATATAAGCAGGAGTGCCATATGCTCTTGTCTCTGAAGAAAGATTCGCATTCATAAAATCCTCAATCTCCCTTGAAGGCGGATTTTTCCATCCATTTTTTACTTTTCTTGCACATCCTAAATCAAGGACAGTTACTTTTTTGGAGCTTGAATCATAAAAAATATTATGTGGTTTAATATCCCCATGAATAACTCCCCTGTTATGACCTGCTTTTACTGCACGAATTATCTCTCTAGCTACATGCGCTCTTTCTTCTAAGGGATAACTAGCCCAATCTTTCCCTTTAAACGTTCCGTTTAGATGACTATCCAACGAAGCTCCGCATGCTTTTTTCATAAGCACTTCAGCATATAATCCATTATACGCCATAACTCCCTGATACCCTAATACTTCAATAATATTTGGTTCTCCTTGCAACTCACGACCAACCTCTCCTTCTCTTGTTGCCCATTGAAGCCTTAACGCAGCTTCTTCCCCAAAATAATTCTGCCCTTGCATACCCTTTGCAATTCTCTGATAACCCTCTTCACTAATTACCCTTCTCTTAAGAGTTCTACTCCCGCCTAATGGTGCAATTTTGATAACTTTTACTACATTTCCGTTAGGCATGAGATACACATCTCCTAAGCCTCCGGATCCAATCCTTTTTTCCTTAGGATGAAGGTCCAAGATACTTTGCAAATCCATATAAAATATATACTGCATATGTTTATAAAGGTTATTGGGCTAGTGGATTACCACACTTTTTACCCGTTCTTTTACCCATTTATCCTTCAAGAATTCTTTTGTAAGATCCTTTAATTTTGTAAATTTTCTTACTTTCAACGCAACTACTTTTCCATCCTCAATAATCACTCTTTTATGCTTCTTTTTGAAAATAACAACATGCTCTTTCATCTCAAGAGGCGGACCAAGATGTTTAATTTCTTTAGAAACTTCTTTATTTTCAACACTTACCCAATACACTACTTTCTTATCAAACTCAATTCCCCTTTCTTTAATCTTAAACCCTTCTTTCTTTAAATTTAATTCTAAAAATTCAATTGCTTTTACTATTTTTGTTAACACTACATCTTCCTTTCCTTTCAGCGGGGTAAATTCTAGAATTAGATCTTTTTCTTTTAGATCACTCTTCTTTATCTTTTTAGTTTGGAATAACTCTTTACTTGGTTTTTGCATAAACTTTCTACACACCTTGATTAATTCCATTACTTTTTCTTGCGAAACAGCAGCTGCAGCATTCCTTGAAGACTGCACAGGATCAATCACAATTAACGGTGCACCTTTATGCCTCTCTCCCCTTCCACTTGCTTGCGGATCAATAACTGTGCCTTCTTTCCAATGCGAAATGTGTTTTAAAATATCTAAAAAAGAACCATAATATATTACTAGAATTTCAACAACATACCCGGAAAATCCATTCCGATACGTCTCAGCACCATACACCCCATTTGCCTTAAAGAATTGCTTCGTTAATCTTACTTGATCTGCAATTTTAGGAGTAAGATGGCTCTTTACCCACTCAACATGAAACACACTCGCATCAGTACTATTCTCAACTACTTCTGCGTTTTTAACCTTTACAACAGGAATAATCTCAAAGTAAAATTCTTTTTCTTTAATTCTAAAATAATCTCTTGAACCATGAACCGTCTCTATTTTTTTAAAGGATTTCTTTAACATCTTCTCTAATCTTTTAGAAATATCAATATCCTCCTTGAATACTACAAACACATCCACATCATGATGGCCAGCAATCCACGTACCTTTTGCGTACGAACCACCAAGCTTTATCTCAACATCCTTCTCTGGCTTTAATTTCTTTAATACGCTCTGCACAATCTGATTTACTTTCTTTTCCTCAGCAACAGAAGGCTTAATCCCCTTTATAATTTCATCAAGCATATTCCTTTTCTTTAAAATACCCTTTAAAATAGCTATCTATTGGGCGTTACGACACTAACGACACTAGCGCCAAACGCGCGATCGACTTATAAGGTTAGATCACTTTTTTTCTTAATGGCGAATGAAGAATTATTTATCACCAGAGAGAAACTTCTCTTTTTCTATTCTACTTCGAAGGTTAATCAACAATTGAATGCATTAAACTATTACAAAGCTATAAAATTAAAGAAATATACGGATTATAATTGTCGTCAAATTGCTGAAAAGATAGATATGCCTTATTCAGCTGTTTACTATTGGCTCCAGGGTTTTGCTCCTAAAAGTGTAAAGGGACTTAACGAACTAGAAGCAATGAACCTTTTGCCCCTAAAAATAAACAATTCTTCTTCTTTTCTTCATTTTATTTGTACTTTTGGTATAAGGTTTGCGGATGGGTGCATATATGAACAAAAAAGAAATAATTCTTTTACATTCTATCTTTGCTTTGGCGATAAACTAAATGCTCAAAATTTTGTTTATGACTGCGAAAAACATTGGTCAAGATCTTTTTCAATTAATTTTGGATCCAATGCATATTATGTTTATCTTCCCGCTAGTCTCGCTCGATTATACATTGTTGCTGGTTCTCCAATAGGAGATAAAACGGATCAGGTCTTCCAGCTACCTGCTTGGATTCATAAACTTTCAGACTCTTTAAAGTTTGAGTTCTTAAACGGACTGTTTTCTGGAGATGCTTCTACTCCTAAACTCAAGCCTTCTGGTGTTGCTTCTGAAACAATAAAACTTTCTTTAAGCGCTGAGAAAGCGATAGTTGAAGAGTTCTCTCAATCCTTTATGTTAGATATCTGGAAACTTCTGGATGGTTTGTCTATAGATGCAAGTAAACCCAAAGTTCAATATAATCAACCGCGAATTGCTAAGGATGGAAGAGTAACTTATCCTGTTACAGTTAACATTCGCTCAAACCGAAAAAACATGGTAAAGTTCTTAAACAATGTCAATTATCGATATAATCATAAGGGAAATGCGCGAATCCCTATAATGTTAGAAAGCTTAAAATGAAATCATTAATCAGTCTCGGCATCGAATGTACTGCACTTGAATAAGCAGAGATACATTTGGTGTTGGAATTATCAAAGGAAAGAACCCATTAGTAAACATTAAACATAGTTACACCACTGAAAAAGGGGGGATTATTCCCATCCAAGCAGCACAACATCACAACGAAGTTAAAGATAGATTATTACAAGAAGCACTAGACAAATCTGGAATTAAAATCGAAGAAGTAAATTTAATCGCAGTTTCAAATGCTCCTGGATTAGCACCATGTTTACTTGTAGGAGTGAATTTTGCAAAAGCATTAGCACAGAAATACAACAAATCAATTGTGGGTGTAAATCATTGTTGTGCACATTTAGAAATTGGAAAACTCTTAACAAAAGCAAAAGATCCAGTCTTACTTTATACCTCTGGAGCAAACACTCAAATCATCGCACTTGAAGGAAGAAAATATCGCATCTTTGGAGAAACACTCGACCAAGGCGTAGGAAACTTCTTAGATAGTTTTGCAAGACACATGGGATTAGGATTTCCAGGCGGACCCAAACTCGATCAATTATCCTTACAAGCAAAAAATTACATTGAACTACCCTACACTGTCAAAGGAATGGATTTTTCCTTAAGCGGAATTTTAACAAACTTAAAACAAAAATATGATTCTGGAAATTATAGTAAAGAAGACTTAGCTTACTCAGCACAAGAAACTGTCTTTGCCATGCTCGTCGAAGTCGCAGAACGAGCTTTGGCACATACTGGAAAAAAAGAATTATTACTCGGCGGAGGAGTAGGGTGCAATAAACGCTTACAAGAAATGTGCAAGATCATGTGCGAAGAACGCGGAGCGAAAAGTTACGCACCACCAAATGAAGTCTTAGTAGACAACGCATTAATGATTGCATGGACTGGACTACTTATGTATCAAGCTGGCGTTAGAAATTCACTTGAGCAACTAGATATTAATCCGAGTCAACGAACTGATGAAGTAGAAGTAACATGGAAATCATAAATTTGTCATCATAATCCTTCCATTAGCGTTCTCGATTTTTATTCTAGAAGAATATTCACCACCCCACCTCATCGGAGCAACATGCGTACACAATACTTCTTCAGAACCTGCAGTAAAAAACGTAGCACTCGCCTTTTCAATTAACTCAGCAATCATATCTGAATAAACCGTCTGCTGTCCTCCACCCACTTGGAAATCACCAAAGTAAAACACTTTCCCAGCACCATACTCCCAATATGCAATCGCAGGTTCTGTATCTTCATCATAACTAGCAACCACTACTGCCCCATACGAAGGACGCACTTTTATAAGATCGAGGCGGCAATAACTATTTGCCGTTCCCTTATCACAATTTATTTTTAATGGCTCACCCGCAGTTAAAGAAACACCCCCAATTATTTTTTCATTCCAATCAGGCTCATTATTCACTGAAGACCAATTCGTTAAGAACGTATTATTTTTATATACCGCCCAATTATCCGTCCCATCACTCTCCCCACAATATTTTATTCTTACTTCATACGTTCCAGTCACTGTCGATATCCAACTTGCGTTTGCAGGAGTATTTGTAGAACCAGAATGACGCGCACAAGAACCGCCAGATGGACTACTACACTGACAACTTACAGAACTTTCATACCCTGTTGTAAATGTCATTGACTCTCCTTGCACAACTGTTACATTCGGGTCAAACACATACGAGGATTCTTCAAAATCATAGGTTTGTCCCTGCGTTAATGTGGGAAAAAACGCAGGATCAGGCGTTACAAGCACAGTTACGGGATTACCATACGCACCACCACGCTGATATACTGTCTTTCCAAACATTGACCAGGCATCACCATTACTTCCTGGAGGATTACAACGGTACGACGTCAGAGCGTAAGTACCTGAAGACTGCTCACGACACATAAGATGCTCTGCACCAATCAAAATATTCCCCTGAGCAACCCAATTCTCTAACTTCTGCAAATACGTTACATTCCCCGAACATTGAGCTGTAGACTGGATATGCGAATCTTCTACATACATAACATTATAATTATTTAAATCAGTACAAATTAAATCACTGAGATCAAGAGGAATCAAACTATAATTTACATCTGCTCCGGTAGACTGACATCCAGCACTATCAATATCGCTATAACAATTTTTATACCACGCCGGCGTTAATACAGTATTCACCGAATCATAAAACGTCTGCGTCGTCTCACCCGCTTCACTAACAACTACCGCAATCCTTGTCTCAACAGTAGAACTATTTTCTAATTCGGTAACACCAATTACACTCTCATTATAAATTTTTATCAAATAATCTGTCTCTGTATTTAATACTGTTCCAGAACCAGAAGTCGCAACAGCAGAAACAAGATTTGAAAATCTTAAACACTCATCTCGCTTATCTAACACCTGCTTTGTAATTCTCAAATCAGATTTTTTTTCAGCAACAAACACCATCCCCCCAATAAACAATACAAATAACATTCCAAACGCGAATAAGAACTCTGTCGTAATCTGTCCCTTCATACAATACTCCTCAAATACCCGAGACTAAGTATTAACAAGCTGATCACATTTATTACTAATCCTATTAACGCAATTCTATTTTCTTTATCCTTCTTCAATGTAATCACTCCAAGAACAGAACCAATCAGACCTATCAACACACCAATCACTAACCAGTTCGTCCAGAAAGCTAACGAAACACAACTAAAGATGAACGCTAGCGCTCCGATTATTACAACAATCTTCCCCTCTTTCTTCCCTTGCGGAGATGAAACAACCGAAGGAGGATTAACTGGATTTGATTCTTGATTAATTGGAGCGGAAGGTTGAACTGGTTGTAGAGTAGGATTTTGTGGAACTTGCTCTGGCGGATTTATTGGAGTAGGATTAACTGGGGGGACGCTTGGAATAGCATTAACTACAGAATTTGTATTCACCTCATCCATCATTTCTCTAGCGCTATGTTCCTATATAAGGATTTTGAACACTTCTTTTTAACACCACTCATTCATCCTATTATTTTTCTACTTAGATATTTTTTTCTCTAAATATTTATAAACAAGCAAACTACTTTCAATTAGGAAAAAGAGGTAACAGGGCGCCCGATTAATATTCATTGTTAAGAACTAGATACTCCTTTCAACACACTAGCTTTAAATAATCTCTTTCTCTAAGAGTTCTATGTCAGCATGGACGATTGGAAATAAACTTGTACAACAAGCAGATATTCTCGTTATCTTACTTGATGGACGTTATCCACAAGAAACATTTCCACCCGACTTATTCAAAAAAATAAAATCGACAAAAAAACCCTACCTCTTCGTTCTTAACAAATCAGACTTAGTCACACAACGATTCGCAGAAATAAAATTATCTAAAGAAATCACTCCCTTCATCTGGTTCTCTTCAACAAAACATTACGGTGTCCATGAACTACGTAGAACATTACTTTCTATAAGCAAAAAAAGACCTTTAAGTGTTGGAGTTTTAGGATATCCCAACGTAGGAAAATCCTCTTTCATTAATTGTTTAAGCCAAAGACACGCAGCACCAACAAGCGCCACCGCAGGATTTACAAAATCAATGAGCAAAATTCGCGTAGCTAAAGATATCTACTTCTTTGACACACCCGGAGTTCCAGCAAAACGAGTCAACCATGAACAACAAGGAATCTTAGGAACAATAGATCCATCACACTTACGCGATCCAGACTTAGCAGCACTAGCATTACTAGAACGACTCTATCCCAATCAAAAAAGCTTCAAAGCATTTTACGGCATTGAAATAAAAAAAGATTATTTAGAGACTTTAGAAGAATTGGCAGTACAAATGAATTATTTAAAAAAAGGCGGAATACCTGACCTTATGAGAGCATCAAGAAAACTCTTAGAAGACTGGCAACGAGGAAAATTAAAAATATAACGTCGTTTTTAGAATAGATTTTAATATAGTTTAGATAATTTTGTTAACAATAAAGAATAAATTCTATTTTCCGGAAGCAAATTTAGAAAGAAGATCTCCAACAGCTGGATCATACTCCATAATCTTTCCGCCACCACTTGTCTGACCACTATTAGAAACCGGACGAGGTGGAGATTGCTGGACATTCTGAACTGGAGAAGTCATTTGAATCGATTGCATTGCAGGTCTAAATCCTGGGGTAGATTCTATCTTTTCACGCTGACTGATTAAATCTTGCAATGAAGCAACTAACCTTCTGAGATCATCAAGCGTCTCTTTTTCTGTGTCAAATTTAATATTCACCTGCATAATTCTTCATCAATAATCCACTCCTATAAAAAGCTTTGTGAAAATCAATATCTATTTTGAATTACTCTCTATCTTTTCTAACATTGCATCACTAACTATCCCACCATTTCCTGCAACTATTCCCAAATGACACAAAAAGTTAATAAGACACTCTTCTCAAAAACAAGTTAATGATGAAATACGTTCTTACAGAGAAACCAAAGAAGCCCACTATTATTCAAGGACTACCTTCTTTTGGATTAGTTAGCACGATCACAATCAAATATTTATTAGATCACTTGGAAACAAAAGAAATAGGATATATTGAATCAGAAAACTTACTTCCCTTAACTGCAATCCATAAAGGAAAAATTGTTAATCCCATTACACTTTATTATAACAAGAAACATAATGTTATCCTTGTTCAAGCAATTACAGAATTAACAGGAGCAGAATGGCAACTCGCAGAAACCATGGTCGCATTAGGAAAAGAACTCAAAGCAAAAGAATTCTTAATCATCGAAGCAATGCCACCCCATGATAAAGATAAAATTAACATTTATGGCTATTCCACTCATAAAAAAATGAAAAACCTAATGCCCTTACAAGAAGGAATTGTTATGGGAGCAACAGCAGCATTATTATTAAAAAGTAAGGAAACACCTGTCAGCTGTATTTTTGCAGAAGCACATTCTCAACTACCCGACTCGGAAGCAGCAGCAAAAGTCGTAGATGCAATCAACGCTTACTTAGGAATGAAAGTAGACTACAAACCACTCCTTGAAGCAGCAAAGAAATTTGAAATGAACCTAAAACAAGTTATAGACCGAACAAGACAAAACATGGCTGTTCAACCAACACAGCAGAAAAGAGATACCACTTCTTATATTGGATAAACTTATTTTCTTTATTCTCTTCCGATTCTTTCATTTAAATTTCTTAAGTCGGTTTCTAACCTTCCAGAAAACTTATACTCTACCATTGCAGCAAGCATACTTGCTTGAGTTCTTCCCAAGCCCATTGAAGCTTGCGTAAACAAACTCTCTACCAATAAATCGATCTCTGCTGGAGGAATACTTAGTCCTACTACCTTTTTACTTTGCTCTCCCCCTACAAAAACTAAACTTCCTTCCGGACCAATTACCACTTCATATCCCCCTTCTCCCATTCGAGGAATAAAATAATTACTTCTCCCCCTATCTACTTCTCCTGCTTGATTTATTCTTGGAAGAGGAAGATCACTCCCAATAAACGTCATAAGAATACGATGTTCGTCTACTCCATTAAAACATTCAGTTGCTGCTCCGATTCTTTGACCTTGTTCAACAGCATCAGCTAAAAATTTCCGATACCCTTCCTTTGTTAAAATCTTTGAATGTGCACCTGTTTGTTCTGCATAACTTAAAATCGCTGCAAGAAGGGTAGGTTCGGTAGAATGATAAGCACCAAGTATCTGTCTATCTGAATCCATCTCCGCTCTGAATAAACTCGTTTCACCTAGGGGGTTGATGGCAGGATACGCAGTAATGTCTTCCCGATAAATCCTTAGATCCAAATTCATATCTCCAGACACTACAGACTCATATGCTTGTCCATTTTCCGTTTTAGAACGCCACCGTTTACCCCTTATCATATTTAGGTGATTTAAAGATACAGCCATTGCACTAATACACTGCATTGCTTCTAACGCTGAAGAAAATCCATACGGACGATCTGCCTTCATCTCTTCAGGCGTTACCACAAATGAACCATAAAAACCCGATAAAACAAGAGCGTCTTCACATTCTCCGTTTTCTTTTTCTTCTCCATTCCTCTTTTGAACAATCCAAGGATGTCTTTCTCCATCCTCAGCCATTCTTATAAGATTAGATCTTAAATCTCTTCTGAACCCTTCTAGATCTTTACCTGCAAAATGACCTCTCTCAATCATATCCTCTACAAAACCTGGAACATCCGTATCCATAATATACCCCCTATCAACCGGAGTCGGATTTTCATATTGTTTTAAGTATGCACTTATTCTTTTAGTTAACCCGGTTTCATCTAATCTCTTTTCAAGCTCTTCACCAAGAACATAATTAAATCTCATACCTTTTTCTTAGAACTTTGTTTAATAAACATTTATTGTTTGCAATATCAATAATCAAACCTATGCAATTCCAAAATCAGCTTCACTAATATGCATCACTCGATTCAGCATGCTTGTTCCATTTGGAATCACTCGTACTCTAATTACAGAATTACTCGGCTGGGATTTTATTAAATTTGTAATCATCACCTCATTAAACCCACGATTCACTCCATTCTGAGAAATTTGGGTAATCTGGAATGTTGTCCAATTTGTTACACTAATATTCGCTTTATCTGCTTTGTAAGAATAAATTGTCAAATTATATGGGGTAATATCACTATCAACTACTTTCACCCTTAAAGAAACATACTCCAGCGAACCCGGAGTACGATTCAATTGGAAACTAAACCCTTCATAAAAACCAGCACTCCACTTTACCTTATCTGCACTTGGAGGCGTATTCTTATCATCATCAGTCATCGCAACGCTATCATCAGTAAATGAGGACATCTGCGTATCAGAATAATTCAACAACAATGCAGGAGTTTTCCAATACTCTGCTTTATCTACCATTACATACGTCAACCCTTCACCTGGTCCAACACTCTTATTCGCAGTCACATTAATCTGAATCAATGGATACGGACTCTGCACACCCAAATTACCACCACTATCATTCGCAAAACTCGTATTAACAAAATTATTTCCCACAGCCTGCATTATAATATCTGCTCCATACCATGTATCCCCCGACACACCTGCACAAGCAGATCCAGTATCACTTAACGTATAATTTACCACGGATACATACGGTGCAGACAAGGGAGAACTTACTTGCGCAAGAACAGTTTCTAAATTCGCATCAGACACAGACACATTTACACACACACTCGTACCGACGATCCCCTTCTTCGGTTCAACACCCGTCCTATTTACAATCGGAGCAATTGAATCAAGAGACACAGTAAAACTAATCTGCGCAGAAGAACTCATCGTATTATTACTATTATCTTTACACCGTACATAATAAACGTAAGAACCTTCACTCAATCCACTTAATGGAGAGGTATGACCAATTCCAGAACCAGAAAACGTATTTGAAAGAGCAGTATAAGCTGCGTCGCTTGTTCCATATTTGCATTGTGCTGATTCACTCGTCGTTGCACTTAATACTGGATTTGTAATTCTAACAATGCCTGAAGGAGCAGTTGCAACAACAAGAGGAATACTCGTATCATTCACCACCCCAATAAATACTCGATTATCCAACACTTCAACTACCACCCTATATGTTCCTCTTTGAACAGGAATACTTCCCGTCACATTCGCTCTTGTAAAACTATGCACATCTCCCCCATCACTCATTCTTAATAAAATAGTTTTATTTCCAATTAACGAAGAGGTCACACCACCTGGAATAGAAATCCACACATAATCCCTCGTACCAGGACCAAGAGCGTAGACAGCATCAGCTTTTCCAGCTAACGTATGAACAGTATCAAACACTTGATTTGATTTCAAACTTTGTGAAGATTGCTGAGACACATAATAAAACAAAGGAATGGTTACAACAAGCACAACGCCAATAATTAATGCATATTCAATAGAAGCCTGACCTCTCATCGCTAAACCCTTTTTTACTAACCTCATAAAACTTTGTTTCAACTCTTGAATAGTAAAGATAATCTTAAATAGCAATATCGAGAAAATATCTTAAAACAAACCAAAAGGAGGTATGTCTAATGAAAGGAAAAGGGCAAGCTGCCATGGAGTTTCTTATGACCTACGGATGGGCGATTCTTGTCGTTCTCGTAGCAATAGGTGCACTCGCTTACTTCGGAGTTCTCAGTCCCCAACGGTTCTTACCTTCAAGCTGTCAATTTCAATCAGGAATAGGATGCGACAGTTTCAAAGTAGCAACCAACGGTGTACGAGTAGTTGTACGTAATGGATTAGGACAAGATCTTACGAACGTTACTGTAGGAGTTACTGGTTGCGGAACAACATCGGTTATAGGAAGTTTACCAGACGGAAGTCAAACCAACCAAGTAATCTTGTGTGCGCAAACATCGGGAAATAGATTCAAAGAAACCCTATGGGCGTACTACATAGACCCTAACGGTGTTACACATAACAACACAGGTCAAATCGTTGCAAGAGTTGAAAGCGGAAACGCTTAAACTCTTTTTTTATTTTTTTTAACAAATGAACACCAACGCACAAATAGCAATCACGGATCTCTTTTTCGCACTTATTATTTTTATTATCTTAATGACTGCGTTTTCTTTTTTTTGGACACTCTACCTTACTCGATTTAATGATAACCTCCAACGACAAGAATTAGAACTCCTCGCTTACCACATCTCCGATTTACTCGTAAAAACACCAGGATACCCTGACACGTGGGAGCAAGACCCAAACAACACACGCATCTTAGGATTAGCGAAGCAAGATCGCGTTTTATCTCAAGAAAAGATATCCGCATTTGCAAACTTAACTTACAACCAAACAAAAACCATCTTCAACATCGAACGTTACAATTATTATTTACTCATTCAAAAAAACGGAACAGCACTCTATGAAACAAACACCCTTCCTTCAGGAAGCAGCGTGAGCGTCAGGAGGACCGCAACCTATGACAACCAACCAACACTGGTACAATTTACCCTCGGACAATAAAGGATTCATCTTCACCTTGGACGCATTTATTGCCTCACTTATTTTTTTAACCACCCTCCTCTTTACTACGTACGCAGTTTCCCAAGCAGCAGAATTCAAAACGACAAACATCTATCTCATTGCAACTGCAAGCGATGCCCTTGCCGCCCTGGATAATACGAATGTTCTAGAAACACTTAATGCTACACTTATCCAAAACCAAACAATCACCACTCTTCCTCCTTATTACGGATACAAACTAACTATCAGCAGATCTAGTGGGCCTGCCTTGGAATTAGGAGAAGAAGTTCCTACAGGAACATTTATAGGATCAGCAACACGCTACTTTAAAACACCAACAGATTACGGACAAGCGAGGATGCGTATATGGCTAAAGGCATGATTATCTCTATTCTCTTCTTTTTTTTATCAGCACTTCTCCTCACTCTCGGCATTTACGTTCTTACTACCGCACACCAAACCGAACTACGCACCCAAGAAATAGGAACACTTATGAGAACTGCAGATCTGGATGCATCTATCCAAAAAGCGATCAGAGACACCTTTACTTCCTCATCAGGAATGACGTTTATTGTTAACGCAACAACTTTTACTATCATTGAACCTTTTCCGAATACCAACTTAATAAACAACAGCCTCAATGCATTAAAACAACATGTCCAAACTACAGAACCATCTATCGTATTCAATCTTGCAAACATTACCCGATTACGACTTACGCCCTACGATTATTTTTATACAAAAGCATTTGAAAACGCAACACTCCTCAACCTCACTCCAACAAGCACCAATTACAACAGTTATACATTCACCTTTACTACTTCCAATTATCCCGTTGGCACAATCACTTTTCTTGACTCAGACGCTGGAAGCTTCAATATCCTTATCGTCAGTAAAAACTCAACTACAGAAACACGAAGCAACAGAAGCGTTAACATTCTCACTCCTTTAGAAGCAGAAATTGCGGGTATTAATGGGGGAAAAATAGAGATTGATATTGTCAATCAAAGTGTAGGCATTAAAAATACGCTCAACCTAACCATCCTCTCAAATATTAGCATTACTTTCTTTAATACTACTGCCCAACAACCCCATGTAGAACTTTCACCGATCTACACGATTTTTTTCCAAGAATTTAATCTTACAAAAACACCTTACATAACCTTGACTACTTAACGATCAGAACAAATCTTTATAAGACACAGAAAACGAATAATCCTTATGAAAAAGAGGTCAAACGCTAGATTATTCCCTCTTCTTAAAAGTTTTAACAACCTCCTAAACTCCTCCTCTTTAGAAACAGACTTCAGATTTGAAGGATTTGTTGTCTTAGGATTCTTTGTTATGGTTATCTATCTCTTCTTTGAAACACCCTTCTTAATCCTTGCTGGATTCATCATTATGGTACTCGGATTTCTCCCCCACTTTAACCTAAGAAGATTTCTTTCACGCGATGTGTACGTCTTAGGATTCGCATTAGCAACGCTCGTTACCGCATTCTCACTAAAAAAAGGACAATATCCTCCCCTCTTCATTAATCTTTTTATTGTATTCTATTCGCTCTTCCAATTTGGCTTACATCTTAAAAAAAAAGAACCACAATCAAAAAAACTACCACCCCCTCCAAAAATCGTATTTAATCTCATCAAAAACCCCTATATTTACGCAGGATTAACTGTAGCTATATTCCTCTCTTTTCTTTATCTTCATTTACAATACCTCTTCTATATCGGCATTTTTTTCTTAGCACTCTTCATCATCTTCACTATCAAAGAACTTCAAAATCTTAAAAAAGAACCACAATCAAAAAAACACATCCAAGCATTACGTTTACAACTTACAAAAAAAAGCACTTACGAAACAGACTTAGACAGAATGTATCACCTTTTAGAAAAAAGAAAATACCTCAAACTCTCAGAAATAGCAGAATTATTTTCCATCAGCAATGAAACAGCAGAACAATGGGGAAAAATGCTTGAAGAACACGGATTAGTTCATGTCCACTATCCCCCCATCGGAGAAACACAAATCCAATGGAAATAGACCGCTATAACCTCCACGAAGGTGGCATCAACATCCATATCAGTATCCAAGGAACAAAAGGATGGGCAAGCCTGTACGTACTCGCTTTACCTCAATTAACTCCCCCAACAACAGCACTCTTAGAAGAAATAAAAAACAAAATTATTGTTGAAACAACACTTTCTCCTACAGAATTACTCGACCCAAAAATTGTAGAAACACTTAAACAACGCTTCAAAAAAAGAGCAGAAGAATTACTTATTCAATTAATGCCCTCATTGAGTGATCATGCGAAAAAAGTCTTTGTCTTAAAAATTATCCATGACATGCTTGGACTGGGAGATCTAGAGTTCTTACAAAAAGATGAATTAATTGAAGAAATTGTTGTCAACTCTGCGAAAGAACCAGTACGTATCTATCATAAGATATATGGATGGCTTATTACCAACATTACTTTACAATCAGAAGCACAAATCGCTAACTATTCTGAAATTATCGCAAGAAGAGTAGGAAGACAAATTACCACCCTGACCCCCCTCTTAGACGCACACCTCGTTACTGGAGACCGAGCAAACGCAGTACTCTATCCTATTTCTAATAAAGGAAATACAATTACTATTAGAAAATTCGCACGCGATCCATGGACCGTCACAGATTTTATTAAAAGCAAAACATGCACTTCAGATATCTTTGCTTTAATCTGGCTCGCTGTCCAATATGAAATGAACATTATTATTTCTGGAGGAACTGCCAGCGGTAAGTGTGTGATAGGTGACACCCCAATTTATTTAGCAGATGGAAGCAGGAAGAAAATAAAAGAGCTAACTGAAGAACATTTTGTTAAGAAACAGGTCTTTTCAGATAATGGATGGGAATTTGTTTATGCACCCGATCTTTCTATACTTACAATGGATCCGACTGACTTGAAAATAAAAAAACAAGCAGTAAGTAAAATCTGGAGACACCAAGCTCCCCCGACACTAGTTAAAGTAAGAAGCCGTTCTGGAAGAGAAGTTGTGGTTACACCCGAACATCCATTCTTCACTCTTAAAAATGGAGAATTAACCTCTCTGCGAGCGGATCAACTTGTTCTTCAACAAAGAATTGCAACACCCAGAATTATTCCTCTATTCGATGAAAAAAAATCTTCTCCTCTTACTTTTTTGGAAACGCTAAAAAACATTAAAGGATTATATGTCCCTTACCAAAAAGAATCGATTAAACAACTTCGCTTAAAACTCTTCGATATCTTTAAAGCAGATAGTATTCCTAAACTTGCTTCTATTTTAGGTTATAATAAAATGACACTCAGATCTTGGCTTTCAAAAAATGCTATTCCTCTTTCAGATTACATCAGTCTTTTCGAAAAAGCGAATTTACCCATTAATCCTGCAATTCCCCTTAAATCAAAAACTTCTCCCTTCACTTTCACCTTGTCTAACCTTATCCCTGACTTGTTTAGATTCCTCGCTCTTCTTATTTCTGACGGACATCTTACCCGAGACTATTGTGAATTCCATAACTCTAATCAAGTGCTTCTTCAAGAATTCTTACAATTAGGAAAAAAACTTTTCAATGTTCACGGAAAAATCTCTTATCCTAAAAATAGAGTCTCAAAAACAGTTTTTCACTCAACTGCTCTTACAACTGCTCTTCATCACCTCTTTAATATTCCTTTTGGAAATAAAGCCAGAACGGTAGTTATTCCTCCACAGCTTTGGAACGAAAATAATGAATCAGTTAAACAATTTATATCAGGTGTTATTGATTGTGAAGGATATGTTGGACCACACTCTTTAGAAATAGGAATGGCTAGTCCGGAATTCATTGAAGGACTTACAACTCTTTTCCTAAGATTTGGAATTATTGCTACAGTAAACCATTCTCAAATAAAAGATTGCAGCAGAATTCTTGTTAGCGGTCCTGAAAACTTCCACAAGTTCTCTGACTTTCAACTTAGACATCAAGAAAAAAAAGAAGCTTTATCCCATCTTCTCTTAAAACAAACTCAATTAACACATAACCTTGACCTAATTCCTGCACAGCCAGAACTTATTAAAAGATTAAGATATTATACTGGCTTTTCTCAAAAAGAATTCGCTCAACATTTAGGCATCTCTCGTAGATTAGTTGGAAGATGGGAAGATGGTTCTAGAAACTTTTCCTACTCAACTTTCAATAAACTCTCTTCTTTATTTGATCAAGAAGACTTTCCCATGTTCAATGCTATTTCGGAAAGTGACGTTTTCTGGGATGAGATTACTGAAATAAATATTCTAAAAAATCACAAACAAAAATATGTCTATGACCTTACAGTTGACGGAACTCATAACTTCATTGCCGGAAACGTCCCTTTTGTAGTTCATAATACCACCGCCTTAAACATCTGCACTGCTTTTATCCCAACAAAACATCGAGTTCTTTCTATCGAAGACACGAGAGAATTACAACTTCCCAAATTTTTGTATTGGGCGCCCATGACTACCCGCCTACCCAATCCCGAAGGAGAGGGGGGAGTATCCATGCTTGACCTACTTGTTAACGCTCTAAGAATGAGACCAGACCGAATCATCTTAGGAGAAATTAGAAGACAGCAAGAAGCAGAAGTTCTTTTTGAAGCAATGTATACCGGACACAGCGTTTACGCAACAGTCCACGCAGAAACTGTTCAAGAAACAATCACAAGACTAACAAATCCGCCTATTTCAGTACCTGCAAATTTACTTAACGCCGTTCATTTAAATGTCGCCATGTTCCGAGACAGAAAAACAGGATTACGAAGAGTTTCAGAAGTAGGAGAATTTCTCTTAAAAGATAAAAACGGAAGAATTGTTGCAGAACCAAATCTACTTTATGTCTGGAAACCAGCAACAGACAAAATCATTGCACAGGGAAGAAGCACCCACTTATTCAAAGAACTTACACGAACAACAGGAATGACACCCAAAGAACTCAAAAGAAATCTTGCAGAAAAAAAACAAGTCTTAGAATGGATGGTTAAAAATAATATCCGAGAAATAGATGAAGTAGGAATGGTCATGAAAGAATACTACAAAGATCCCCAATTTATCTATAAAGTTGCAAGAGGAAATAAATCTCTTAAAAGCTTAGGATTAAACATAGAACAACAATGGTAGAAACACTTCCGCCCCTCTTAAATTTGCCCTTCATCAAAGGACCTTCCAAATTCTTCAAAGGTATCGCAGAATTTTTCGCTCCCTCATTTTTATATTTAGACATAGAATTAAAACAACTAGGCATCAGACACGACCTTCGTGAATATCTCGCACTCTGTTTCACAGCTATGTTTACCGCCTTTCTCTTTCTTTTAGCAGTATTTATCCCCCTCTTTATCCTTCTCCAATTCCCAGTTTTATTTGCTTTTATTTTTGCACTCGTTTTTAGCTTTTTTATTTTTATCCAACAAATTATGTATCCAAAACTCGCAATTGGAAGACAGCAACGAGAAATGGAAAAAGATTTACTTCCCGCACTAAGAATGATTCTCATTCAACTAAATGCTGGTGTTTCCCTCTTTGACGCCTTTGTTGCAATCTCTAACGAAGACTATGGCATTATTTCAAAAGAAGCAAAACAAATCGTAAAGAAAATCCACTCTGGACAACCAGCAGTAGAAGCATTGGAAACATCAGCAACAAACAATTCATCACTACATTATCGAAGAGCTTTATGGCAACTCGTTAACGGAATGAAATCGGGAAGCTCAACAACAGTCGTATTAAAAGAAATCATTGAAAGCCTATCTAAAGAACAACTTATTCAAATTGAAAGTTATGGATCACAATTAAATCCATTAGCAATGTTCTACATGTTAATCGCAGTTATTTTGCCTTCCTTAGGAATGACCCTTATCATTATCTTATCTTCATTAATTAACATCGGACCAGACCTCTTAAAACTCATCCTCTTCGGAATGATTGTTGGATTAATGCTTTTCCAAATCCTCTTCCTAGGCCTAATCAAAACAAGGAGACCGAGCTTACTCGAAGATTAACATGCGCTTCAACATTTTTACTCTCCCCTATCCAACACCCTTACGTACCTCTTTTATCGAATTATTAAGCTATACAAAAATAAAAATAGAACCAGCTAACTTCTTAGGATTCCTCTTCCTCTTTTCATTCCTCTTTTCAATTTTAATCTCCTTTATTCTCGCTTATTACTTTTCACTCTCTATCTTAATCTTTTTTTTAGCATCATTCTTTCTTATCCAACTAACCTTTTACTTATGGCTTGTTGTTATTACCGACAAAAGAGCGCGATTTATTGAAGAAGTATTACCGGACGCATTACTTTTAATGTCTTCTAACTTACGAGCAGGATTAACCATTGACAAAGCATTCTTACTCTCAGCACGACCAGAATTTGGACCTCTACAAGAAGAAATCTTACGACTAGGAAAAGAAGTTACTGCGGGAAAAGAAATTGGAATAGCCTTACTCGGAATTACCCGACGTGTACGATCAAGAAAATTATCCAGAGCACTCCAACTCATTTCATCAGGATTACGATCTGGAGGAAAACTTGCAGACCTCTTACAAGAAACCGCCCTAGACTTTAAGAATCAACGTTTAGTAGACAGGAAGATCAGAGCAAGCGTCAATATGTACGTTATTTTTATTTTCGTAGCTATTTCTTTTGGAGCACCACTCCTCTTTGGATTAAGCTCTTACTTAGTAGAAATTCTTAACAGCACCTTTAAAGACGTAGACATACCCACCGACGTTCTTTCAAGCTACAACATTCCCCTCTCTATCCAAAAAGTATCGATTGACCCTACCTTCATCCTCGGTTTTGCCATTTTCAACTTAATCTTTTCATCATTCTTTGGAGCATTACTCATTGGACTAATCAGCAAAGGAAGAGAAAAAGATGGAATCAAATACATTCCCCTCCTTATCTTATTATCCATTGGATTATTCTTTTTAATCAGAATCTCAGCACAAACCGTTCTTTCTGGATTATTCGGCTAATTAAATTTAATCTCCAAACCTAGACTTGCTCTTACTTCTTTCAAATCATCATTCTCTTTTACTGATGCTTCACCAGTAAGACTTACTCTACTTCCTTCAAATAACCTCAATTGACCATAATATTTCCTAAACCCATTTATTCCATCTGGAAGAGCTAAAAAACCAGCACGAGCATTGAACACATCACCCACATTAACTCCCCCCTCTAATCCCACTGCTACTCTAGTTGTATCATCATACTGATTTCTCTCTACAGCTCCACTTCCTGCAACTCTAAGATCAATATTCTCAATCCTCCCCTCATACAAGAGTGTTGCTTTTCCTTTTCCTCCAAACTCACCACTTTCAATATTTACATTCACCTCTGCATCTACTTCTCCTCCAAAATTTCTTCCCACTCTCCCATAAAACTCAGCCCTTCCTTCTCCACCAGTCTGATTATGAATAAGCGCTTTAGCACTAGAACCATAACCTAACCCGATTCTCACTGCAGTATTCTCACTTACTCGCCTCATCGATCCTTCTAACGTAAATGAAGAACTTAACGGCTGTTTGTATCTTTCAATTAATTCTGCACCGGGAGAAATCTTCCCGCTCCACTCACCGTTCTCAACAAGAAGAGACGCTTGATAGGTTGTCTTACTTCCCTGATCTTCTCCGTCTTTAACATATCCCTCATATTCAAACTCTAACTCTCCCGCAATATGTGCAGGGGATTCTGGAACAGCAACAGTCGTAGTTTTTACAACTAACCTTGGAGCAATCTCTGCTTCTGCAGGTTTACTTAAGGTAAGAGCAGTCACTAATGCCGCAAGACTAAGTAATCTTTTCATATCTAACTAAATAAGAAAAATCTTATAAAGCTATTGAAATGAAACTACTACACAGTAATCATCATAAAAAGAAAAGTATATATATGAAAAAAGAATCATATGTTCTATGGTCTTTTACACCAATTACAAAAATAATATGGATTCCAAATTTTCTTTCCAAAACTCCTCACTCGGAGCACCCACAAATCCCACCCACGCAAAACAACTAGAAGAATTCGGAAGAAGACTCAACTCCGGAGTACGCAACATTGAAATCGGAACACTCAGTCCAGAGAAATTTGAATTTATTCCAAAAGAACACTTCGATACGATCAGACAACTCGCAACCATGACAGATACACGTGCATCCTTCCACGGACCCTTAATGGACTTAGCAGGATTTGACGAACGAAACGGAAAATGGACAGAATCGGATCGTAAAGGAACAGTCGAACAAGTCTGGAGCATGATTGACAGAGCCCAAGCAATGACTGTTAAAAAAGAAAATGGAAAACCGAAAGACATTATTCCCGTCGTCTTCCACGCAGGAGCAACATTCAGCCAAGAATTCGCAAAAGGACTAAAACAAGAAAATCCCCAAACCGGAAAAGAAGAACCCTATGAAGCAGGATTACTCAGAATGAGAATAGTCAATAGCGTCACCGGGGAAGTTACAGATGTTAATCATGAAAAAAAATTTAATATTATTGATGGAAAAGAACATATCTGGACACCACATAAGAGATTATCTAATTTAAATGAAACCCAATGGGATGAAGAAAAAGGAAGAATCTTCGGATTCCAAAAAGAAATCGATGAAATCAATCAACGCATTCAATTA
>JBAZPJ010000001.1:0-29203 GCA_041648255.1 Candidatus Nanoarchaeia archaeon | reverse complement strand
AATACATAACAAACCAAGAGGCTCATCATGCCAAGAAAAATATTTTATCGGAATCCCCACTCCGCAGCCATCAGGCGGAGGAGGCTCGCCTCAGAAGGCGAGACCCTTCAGGGTTGGGGAGCGTCAAATAGTTTAAATGATAATAACACCCATTCAGCGTTAGTAAGAGTTTTTCAGATAATTCTAGTGTACCTCTTGGCTTCATTGCTATTGCTACCATGATCTGTTCTCTCGTCCATTCTAACGGTCTTGTTCTTCTAGTATTATTTCTTTCTCTGATCTTTAACTTAACTTCTAATTTCCTTTTCTTTTCTGGATGATAACAACCGATTACATCCCGAAATCTTTGAATCGAATTCGCTCTTATCTGAATAGCATAGTTATCTTTCAATTTGTCACTCTTTTTTCTACTAACCCTGCCTGTCGCTATATCTAAACTTTTCATTAATTTCTTTAATTCTTGAATAAGTGCCTTACTCCTCATTGCAATTGCTATATTTGTAGAAACGGTTCCTTCATCATCAAATAAGGCTTGGATGAACGCAGATTTACACTCTTCTGAAGCAGTAAAAATCTGTTTAGGTAAACGATTAGGATAACTAAATCTTACATCAAACACATAACTGAGCAGATCAGTAATTGTTTTTTCAAAACAGATTGTTGGCACGGTTAAGTATCCGTCATAAGGTCTAACGTTTCCCATTACTTTCAGATCCTCTCTAAATCGTTCCCTTAATTCTTTACAACTATTAGAATAGTATGGCGTCTTACCTAACGAAGCAGAACCGTCTCCGATCATGTTGGCTATCACTCGGTATAACGCTGGAGACTCTTTAATTGGGAGAATAGGATTTATCAATGATTTTTCTTGTTTTCTGATTTCTAAGATATTTCCTTCTATCTTCTTTCTTAAATTTTCATCTATATATTGAAAAGATTTCTTCAGAACAGAAATGGGAGTGAATTTTATCGGCTTTTTACTTTTATACCAATATCTTGCGTAATGATATCCCTGAATACAATTTCTGTCAGTATTTAAGAATCTTGCATAAGTTGCTTGCGAACCAAATTTTCTATACATTGCTTTAAAAAATTCATCACGTGTAGGATTACTCATTAGAACATACAAATCATCCGGAAAATCCCAAATATGCCACTCTCTTTTCCCCATTCTTATTATTAATTTCCTTCATTTAAAAGCGTTACGCACGTTTGGCGCTAGTGTCGTTAGTGGCGCTTGATAAAACTCAATCTCTTTGCTACCTAACCCTTTAATTCTTCTTTCGTAACTCAACCAGTTTCTTAATAAATATTCCTAAAACCTCTTAAAATCACTTGTTCTTATCTCTTAACAAAAGGTATAAATCCTCCGCCAAATCCTTGTACCGATTCTTTGGACCTGCAATTTTCTTATCAAACATTTCAATAAAAACACTATGCACATCATTTAAAAATTCACTTTTATCTTTGACTCCTCTAAACTTCATAACAATTTCTTTAATTTCAGGATCGTACTCGTCGATATTCGTTTTATCACTTACATATATACCAATTGGATCATACTTGTTCATTATCCTTCTTAGTTTATCTTTCGTTTTATTCTGCATCTTTTAGGAAAGGGTAATGAAATTTATAAGCCTAAGCCTCCTTTTCTTGGAAACTTCGCGGATTTTTCGCAAAAAACTTATTCTAACCTTTCAATTCTTCTTTCGTCGGCCATACCAGTTTTCCTCTTAAATCGTACACTGGTGCTCGTACAGTTGGATGATTTTCAGTTGCCTCTAGCATTTCCCAAACCACTCTTCTCACCTGCTCCTTTTTAGGAACCAATACTTGAACACCAATAATTAAATCGTCAGTAAATCTTCCCTGAATGTCACCCCAGTTATCTCTATAAAAATCTCCTTTTAAAGAAAGTGATCTATCTCTACTAATCCGGGAAGAATTCAAATAAACGATCATGGAGTAAGTCCCATACTCTGCCGACCATGCGACACTCCTTCCGCTTTTCAAAAAAGCTATTGCTTCTGCTAATGCATCCATAAATCTCCCGTCGGATATTTTGAAATCGTCCTCTCCGAACCTTCTCAACACTTCTGCATAGTCTTTTCTATTGGAGCGATCATAGGCGAGTATTGCTTTTTCTAATTGTCTTTTACTAATCTTCAGTCTATCCCTAATTGTAGCTTTTGCCTTGCTCTCATTTTTTTCTTTTTTTATTTCTTTATAGACATCTAACACGTCATAGTATACTACAGAATCAATTGCATTTTGCTCCCAATCTGTTTCATACTCTGCTGTACTTCCCCAAGCGAGACTTGTTTCTTTTTTTCTTACATTAAAATGGGACTCTTGTAATTCTTTAAAAGAACGATCTGTACAGATTGCTTCTTTTTCTATTAACCCCGCTCCAGTTGTAAAGTAAGATTTACTCTGCCTAAAATCAACAAACCGAATAATTAGTTTCTTCGAACTTTCTAATTCAACAATTTTCCGCTTTACTGCACTCATCCAATCAGTCATAACAGCGTTTTCTAGACTCATTTTCCTAATAAACATTCCTAAAACTCTTTAAAGTTACTTGTCTACTCCCATAATTCTTAAAAAGTCATTAACTCTCAAAATCATATGCCTGACCAGAGAGAAATAGCACTCAATCACTTAAAACTCTATGGACCTTCATTACCTGTACAAATCTCAAAAGCCTTGAATACGAACATTCTCTTTGCAGCGGCAGTCTTATCAGAATTAACTTCAGCAAAAAAAGCACTCTATAGCCACGCAGCAATCGGAGGAAGTAAAGTCTATTACTTACCCGGACAAGAAGCAGCACTAGGAGAAAAACTCTACCCTTCCTTAAAAGGCAAAGAAAAAGAAGCTTACGAATTATTACAAACAAATAAAGTCTTACGCGATGTAGAACTCTTACCCTGGCAACGCGTAGCACTACGAGACTTGAAAGACTTCGCAGTACCCTTAACCGTCAGCTTAGGTACTACCGCAGAATTATTCTGGAGATTCCACCTCTTAAGCGATGAAGACGCAAAACCCTACATCGAAGGATACATTGTTCATGAAGGAGCAACACCCAGTAAAGAGGTAACTAAAGAAATAATAAGAGAAGCAGAAGTTAAAGAAGAACTTAGACAAACAGAACCTCCTACACCTTCTCTTAAAGAAACACAACTCTATGAAGAACAAGAAACTACATTACAAGAACTTAAACAACAACTCCAATCACTCGCAGAAGAAAAACAAGAACTAGCAGAAATGAAGAAGAATTTACGAGAAGAACTTTTGAAAGAAATGAAACCTCAAGACGTTAAACCGCTCTTTGAAGAAAACACGAAACAAGTTGTCTTTGTGGGAGCACCAGAAGAAAAACAAAAAAAACCAGAAGGTAAATTCTATCTGAAAATAAAAGAATACTTGGGAGAACATAAGATTGAAATCTTAAAAGAAGAAATGATCAAAAAAGACAAAGAATTTGATCTGATTGTACGCATACCCACCCCGCTAGGATTACTCACTTACTATTTGAAAGCAAGGGATAAAAAAGCAATCAACGAAGCAGACATTTCCTTAGCACACAGCGAAGGACAAATGAAGAAATTACCCTGCGTTTTCTTAGCTACAGGAAAAATGAATAAAAAAGCAGCACAACTCGTAGAACAAAAATTACAAGGACAAGTGCTCTTTAAAGAACTTTAAAAACCATATCTTTTTGTAAGAATTTTTTTCTTTTCTTCAAACCTTTTATTGAAGTCTCGTTCTAGGCTTTCTAATTGTTTTTCCCAAATTTCAAATTGGTTTTTATTAGAAACGAATTCTTTCATATCTTGCACTAATCCTCTTAAAGTGTGTATCTGTTCTTCTTTTAGACTATCTCTACTCGTTAAATGATTCACGACTCCATTTCTGATACTTATAATTGATCTTAAACTATCTGCACCCATGCTTGTGATTATTCCCAATCTTCTCTGTTCTGTTAAACTCGCATCTTTTGGAAGTAATTTCTTTCTTCTTTTAGCCTCTGCGCTGACCTGCTCAAAATATTCTTTTTTTACTACTTCTTTACCAATGGATTCATACAAATCAATAATCTCTTTACTTTCTTCTTCAAGTTCTGCTCTTGCTTTTGTAACAATAAGAATCTTAATCAAAACTCTCCTTTCAGCGTTAGTAATAAAACTGTTCTTTTCAAGTCTTCTTTCAATACCGACAATAGCAGATCTATTCCCCATCATAAGTGTTGCTCTCCTCGTTAATAAACTTTTTAACTCTTTTAGAATAGGTTCTATATCCTTTTTAGAATATTCATCCATAAATCATTCGAGTGATAAAGTGTTTATATAATTACCTAAAACTTATTCGACATCAAAGAACTTTAGGATATCTTCCACCAATTACCTTTTCTATCTCTCGATATTTATTTTTAAATTCTGTAGGCATTGCTCTAATCCTCTTCTCTAACATTCCCAGACTTTTTCTATCCTTCATATTAATCTTAAACCTCTCAAAGAACTTGAGCAAACGATCTAACGCACCCTGAGTGAGGCCTGCTCTTTTTACTGACTCTCTTTCCCTCCTTAATGATTCTATTTCTGTTCGCATAAAAGAATCTACATGATCATAATTCGATTCTTCAATCAACCTTTTCGTAATCGCTACATAATGTTTCTTTAACTCTCTCGTTTCAGACTCAATACCTCTCTTTGTATAATACATTACCACTTCATTCCTTAAACTACCTGCTTCTGTACTCGTCACAGCTTCGTTCATTTCTAACTTTATTACAACTCTCGCAACCCACTCTTTATCTTCAAACCTTCTCTGATAAAAATCCTTATCCTTTAACACTGGTTTGAGCGCCTCTAAAATTGCGCCTAAATCCTCTTTTGTTAACCACTTCATACTCCCCTTCTTAAAAAAACTACTATTTATATATGTACGTTCCACCCATTTTTATTATGAAATACCTCTTTGTTTTAGGAAGGGATCCAGAACTATCCGTAGCAGAAATAGAAGCAGTCCTAGAAACAAGAAAAATCCCCTTTAAAATACTAGAAACCACCCAAACAATTCTTCTTCTAGAAACACAAAAGAAATTACCTTCACTTATCAACATCTTAGGCGGAACAATTAAAATCGCAGAAGTTTTAACATCAGAAACAAGAGTTGATAGAATTGAATATGAATTACAACGAAAAGAATTCTACTTAGGCACAAGCAATAAGATCACCTACTCCTTTGACGAATTCAACAGCGACCTCTCCAGCTTCTTCAACGATTACCTCAAAGATTATTTTAAACAAATAAAACTAAAAGCACAATTCCGCTCAGATCCCACTCCAAGCCAATTAGCAATCAGCAAAGATCATTTAGACTTTGTCATCTTTAAATCCCACATCGCAAAAACAATTGAAGTCAGCAATCCAAAAGAACTCAAAACACGAGACTTAGCACGACCAGCAGTAGACTACATGAAATCAACTTCACTACGCTTGTCTAAGATTCTTATTAACCTCAGCAGAATTAAAAAAGATCAGACATTACTCGATCCATTCTGCGGCACTGGAAGCATTCTCCAAGAAGCATTACTCTTAGGGGCAAATGTTGTAGGCATGGATCAAGATAAAGAAAGCATGGAACACGTAGAAAAAAATCTAACATGGCTAAATAAAAAGTATAAAGTCGGAGTGTTCCATTTGATTAACGCAGACGCAGCACACTTAACAAAACACATTAAACAACTCATTGACGCAGTCGTCACAGAACCTTACATGGGGCCTTACATCCGAAACTATCCAACCATGATGCAAGGAAGAACATTAATCCAAGAACTAACAGATCTCTATGCTGACGTTCTAGACCAGTGCCAACGGATCTTATTAAAAGACAAATACGTCGTAATCATCATTCCCCGCATTAAAACAAAAGAAGGAACAACATTATTCATCGCCTTTGATCGGATTGCAGAAAAACATTTCACTATCGAACAAAAATTCTTCTACGCCTACCCCGAAAGCAAGATTTTACGAGAAATCTATGTGCTGAAACGAAACTAGCATTCCAAATATTAATAAATCCTACAACTCCAATTTCTCTATGCGAAAAAGAGGTCAAATCACTATCTATGTTCTTTTAGGATTAATCATTCTCGGTCTTGTTATGGCGAGTTATTACTTTCTTAACTTCAATCCTTTCAAAACTAATCCCAATGAATATGACTCATTAACACTCTCCCTTAACGATTGCTTTACTCGAATAACTGAACAAGGAATTTTACTTATTGGTATGCAAGGCGGTTATTATTCTCCTCCATCTTCTTCCAGTCGTTACTATTCGTTTTCTATCCCCGCTTATTTTTCTAAAAATATTACTAAAACGCCCTCAGTTGAACAGATAGAGAAACAACTCTCTTCTTACCTTGTTGACCATGTCCCCCTCTGTATTGCCAAATTAGAAGAAAACCCTTCTGCATTTAGTTTTAATACATCAAAAGCTACTGCAACAGTTACTATTCAAGAACAGACAATGCTTGTCAAGATTAATCACAATATCCGTGCTTCTACTAATGTAAGTACTATTAAACTAACTCCTTATCAACAAGAAATTCCTTTCAACTTTAAAGAAAAATATGAGATTGTCAACCTTATCATAGACGAACAACGAAAAGATGCAAACGCTGCACCAATCGGCTATCTTACTAGTATCGCAACTGAAAAAGCATTTACGTTTGATACACTCTCCCTCAACAATAACACCCTCTTTTACTTACTCTATTTTAATTCAACTTTACAAGGAGGAGAACCGTTTCGATACGGATTTGTAGTAACCTATGACTGGAACTAAACAATTAGTGTTCGCTGTTTTATTTCTTTTACTTCTTAGTATCAACGTTTCTGCATTTGCGCTCTCTCAAGCCTTATCCTGGACTATGGCTGCTAAAGACGGAACATGGACTATTCAGGCATTAGACACGGCGGTACCGGGTGCAGGACAAGCAATCAACTTTGTTATTAATCCTCAAGGAAGCATTGAAGCAGCAGGCTTAGGAAAAATAAAAGAAGCACTAGGACCAGCAGGAAAAATCATTGACGGAATCACAAATCCCCAAGGACTAATTACTCAAGGAGCACTAGAAACCATAGCAAAAGATAATCCGGAAACAGCAGGGGCACTCGGAGAAGTTCTTACTGTTAAAAACCAACTTAGCAATCTGGGCATTAAAGATGCTACGCTTAACCTTGATAAAGAAGGAAGTATCACCGAGCTTTCACCAGTTTACTCTCAGCCTGGAAAAGAAGCAGGAATAGGAAATATTATTGGCAAGGATATTAAAGAAGATGACTTTAAAATAAGAAATGTAAAACTCTCTAAAGAAAACGGAATCACAACTATCGAAGCAGGAATTGGATCTGAAATAAAAATAAAAAACAAAGAAGGAAAAATAATTACCTACAAAGACTTCCAACCTGGAACATTTTTTAAATTTGATGAAACCGGAACAATTACAGAAGCAACCATTCTTCCCTCTGCTTCAGGATCGTACTACCTCGATGAACGTAAATTAAACTACTTCGATGGAGGGGGGGCTAGTAAATCAAAAACACGAATCGTTTACAAAGATGGAGCTATCTCCCTGAGCGGATCAACAACTGATGATAGATTTCAGCTAGAAGAAACTGATAAAACTACAAAGAAAAAAACAATAATTGAAATAAGACTCTTTCAAACAAACTCCCAACTTACCATTAAAGATAATCACTATTCTGGAAAAGGATTTGAAATAGAAGCAGAAAATAACCCTCGCCTTCGCGTTCACTCTGGTGGACTCCGTTTGGGCAAAGAAATTATTTTTGATCCTAACTCTGAATTCGAAATCGGTTTTGGAGACCCAATCAAACTTACTAACGGCGGAAAAATAATACTTAAACCATTTGAAACAACACTTGCTAGTTGGAAAGAATCACGTTCCACTAAACACTTTGAAGCAATTATTGAAGGAGAAGAAATCTATTTTAATGTAAACAAACGAGCAAAAGGAAAAATTAGCCTTTATTCTGATTATTTTTACCAAAACAGAATTAAACTTCATGAAAATACTCAACTGGATTTGATGGATGGGATAGATGAAACTACGCTTACCTCGCTCGTTTCAGAAAAACCAATCCTCTATTACACTACTGTGGGGGAATGTAGTGTTGGTCAAAATTGTTTAGAAATTAATAAAGGCGCTCTTCTCGTTAATTCTTTAGGAAATAATAATCTTCGCATCCAAGATTACAAAGGACAAATAACAAGCCTCACTTCCAAAAAAATAACAGACGCTAGTAAGGTGGAGTTTACTCAAAAAGATACGACTATTGTTTTCTCAAAAGACCCTTTTAAGGTTCAGGGAAATCTCAAAGATACATCTGTTGAATCCATTGACACCGAATACGTTAAAGCAGGACAAACAAGAATTCAAAAATTCCAACTTATCGAAACTACCCCCCTTTCCTCAGAAGCACTTTCTCAACCACCAGAAAAAATTCCTACCTTCTCCGAATGCCCACCCTGCCTTACTGTTGGAGGTTCTGTAGACCAAACTCTAAAAGTTCGCCTTAATAGTCTAAACGCAAACAAAGCCCAAGTAAAAGCATATATCACAGAAAACGAAAACGTTTATGGCGTAAGGCCCATGAATCTTTTAGGTTACTATGATGATAAACGAGAAGAAAAACTTATCACTTCTCTCAAGAATGCAGCTGAAAAATATCCCGACTTGAGCCCCACACTTTTGATCGCTGCTGCAAATCAAGAAGGTCTTATTTTATGGACTGGAAATAAATACTACAAAAATCCAGATGCTAAAGTTTCAGGATTCAACGATCTTGGACTTGACAAGTTTTCTGAACGAGTTGGAAATAAAGAACTTCAGACTAAAAAAATTGAAGAGTTAAAAAATAGTGCAGAAGGCGCTAAAATTGATCTTAAACTGGCACTTGAGGATCATGCACCTGCAGACAAGATTAAGGAATTAAGAACGACTGTTCAACAAACAGCTCAAAATCTGAAAGACTATACACCTGAAAAAAATCTAAAAGAAACTGGCTGTGGCATTAATTTAGATAAACCTTGTTTACGTCCAGACTTTACCGAATTTACTTTGGATCCTAGGGAGAATGAAAAATATGAACCCGTTTATAGCGCCAATTTCCCCACTTTAGAACCCGCACTAGAAGCTTTCGGGGCACAGCTCTATCAAACACAAAGTAAATTCCTTTATGACGCAAGAAGAACTGGAATAAATACAAATGGATTAACCAAAAAACAAGTAGACTATTGGACGTATGTGTATTATAACTCTGGTGAAGCAGAAGGATTGAAATTCTTAAAAGGCGCAAAAGAACGAGGAGAATTAATTCCTAAAAATAGGATACTTCCTCCAACTAAAACTATTAAAACAGCTTCAGGAGGCACACGAGAAACAGTCAACGCAGAACATAATGCAATGCGCGTTGCAACATCAGCAGAACTACTTGATATCCACAAAATCTTTGACGCTCCAAAACCAATTCTACAGCAAGTTAGTACAAAATAGGTGTAAGATTACTGCGTAACTCCTAGTAAGTAATTATAAATAATAAGATTTAAATAGATTCGATTATCTTAGATAGACATGGCTGGAATGGAATTAAGATTAGAAATGCACCCACTGCAGGACAGCTCTAATGCGGATAAGTTATATAACGGATCTTACAAATTTGAAGTAGATGTAGATGGAGAAAAAATTCCTTATGTCTTTTGCCCAGACACAATCTTATCTACTAATAGTAATTCAAAAATCGGCTTTTTAGATCACGATCGAATTTTTGTTTCTAAAAAACTTCATCCCGCACAAGTTCCCTTTGTTGTCCTTCGCTTACACTATAATGGAATGGGTGTTGACACCTTAGAAGATAGATTTGGAAAAGGTACGTTTAACGGTCTTCCAGACTATCAGGTTAGAGCAATTACTCTTCAAGCTACTTTAGATTATGCTAAAGACTTCCTTAGACCAGAACATATGTGCGATCTTATTGAACGCTTCAAAACAGAACCAGACTATGAACCTCGTTGGCATGATGTGATCTTTAACGAAGTGGCAGCAAGCTATACTGCAGAACGCCCTACTACAGCTCTTGCACGAAGAGAACAGCAAAGCCTAGATTTTTACGTAGAACGTGTCGGCGAGTATGTTGATGCACATCATAGAAACAAATTTGTAAAACGTTCTCGTGGCCTTTCAGATGTTACTTCGGCACTCCCCGCACTTAGTCCATTATACAGCGCAGATATTACTAAGGCGGATAAAGTTATGCAAGCAATTGAATCCGATTCAGTTTTAAGCGAACGAATTGCAGACCTCATCCCTCTTATTGATCAAATAGCAACTCTTCATAATGGGGATACTATTCGTGCTGGAAAAGTTGAAAGTAGACTTCTTTATCTCTGCTCAAATGAAGCTATGGAAAAACCAAAATCAGCTCCTCTTGTCTATGTTGAAGGCGATAAACACACAAACGTTTATCGCGTAAGTAATCACGCTCACTCTTTTTTCCCTAGTCTTAGAACTCGTTTACAGAAAGAAGCTATGGATGATTTAAAACAAGCGAAAAGAGCACTTGCAGGTGTTAATGAAGTTGTTACAAAAGTTAATAGTAAATCTCCACTCTCCACTAGAATACAGAACTCGCTTCAACGTCTTCTTCCCGCAACCACTGCTCCTGCTGAACAACGAGCTCTTGTCTATCCGTTACCCGTTCTAGAAATAGAAGAAATTGGCGATGGAATCACTGAGCACGTAGCTGATCTTGCACTTACTACTACACTTGCTCCCCTTAAAACAAGAGATTTATATAAAGCACTGCGAGTTCAAGCCGGCCTTGCTGCTCTAGGCATTTCAATACCCCCTGCTCTAGAAGAAGTTATTCGACAAAATCAAAGAACACCACTTCTTATGGGTGTAGGGAAACATTAATTTTTATCGTACAACTCTAATAACCTATCCACATCTTCCTTTAGAACTACCCTTGCAGAAACGATTCCTTTTCTCCCCCTATGGATTTCTCTCATGAATGCATATGCTTCTTCCTCTGCAGGTTTTAATGTGAGCCCTGCTATCTTTTTCGTTCTATACCTCCCATGCGGGCTTTTGATATACCCTCCGAGGAAATCTCTAAACCCTGCTAAGTCCTTCTCTGCTGAAGCATCTTCCTTCACTCTGTCTATTAGTTTTTTAATTCCATAACTCACCGATCCAAGAGGAACATGAAAAACACCCGGCCACCATTCTACAGTTCCTTTCTCATCTTTCTTTAACACAGAAAAAACATCTGTAGCTCTTTTGAAAAGAGCAGGATCTTCTTTGTATAATTCCAATGTTTCAGTAAATGCAGTGCGCCATTCTTCCATAATCGTACTATTTCTTCGGTATCCCCTTGCTGCTTCGCCAATATGTTTAATAAAGTCCGGAAGTTTATCTACATCACTTGGAGCTATCATTTCTCCCATCTGTCTAAAAAGAGGTACGACGTTTCGCATATAAGTCAAACCCATACGCAAAAACGCATTTTTATCCATCCTGGTTATTTCCCCCAACAACTTTTCTAGATGGGCAGGAGTATGTCCTTTACTTCTTAATTCGTTGGCTATATCAAAAAATTCTTTTAATCTTCGCTCTACAGTTTTACCCGCACAAAACCTTTTATCAAGGGGTAATCTATCAATGCCACCAAGAATATCTCCTGCTTCTTTACTTGAAAATTCATAAGAAAGCGCGAGGTTTACTATGGCTGAATGTACCCTAGCCGCTCCAACGACTCCTAAACCTTCATCCACAAATACATACCCCTTCCTTGCTAAACGTGCAAAATCAGTCATTCTCTCTTCTCCGTTATACTGTTTAAGAGTCGATTTTGCTAACCGTCCAAATTCTTCTACATAGATACACTCTTTACCTATCCATCCTGCTCCAAGGATAAGTTGCGCAGAACTTGCAACCAGGATCATTTTTTCCAAAGAACCTGCTTCGTTTAATGCAGAGGTAGTAATAGTCAACGCTGCTGGAGTGTAAACTTTTAGCGCATCCTCAAGAATGCTTCTCGCATACAACTCTGCCCATTTATCTTTCTCCGTAGCGGGAAATGAATTATATGCCCTTCCTCTATCTCTCTCTAAAATATCTGCAAGCCTCGCTTCAAATCCGATTTCTCCTCCTTTCCTTTTCGGGATTTGAGAAAGAGGTATAGTCGCTTTTGGCCATAGGTCTGGGTTTACGACATCGCGGGTGTAGGGGGTAGAACTTTTCCGTCGAAGCTCATCTCTTCTTTGTTCATACTCTTTTTGATTATCCGCATTTTGCCTCTTTTGCTCTGCCGCCATTGAAGCTATCCTATCCTTGAATGTAGCTCTTGGGGGTGGGTGGGCTGGTTCTCTTCCCTTTTTCTCTTCTGCAGTCTCGATCTTTGCGTAAGCCTCTGCAGCTTCTTTAAAAATTCTTTCTGCTTCGCTGTTCCCTGGATTTTTGTCTGGGTGATGCTTTTTTGCAATAGCTTTGTATGTTGTTTTTACTTCTTCGAACGGTGTATTTGCAGGTAATCCTAACTTTTGATAATAACGACTAAGATCCATAACTTTTATAATGACCCAATCTTTAAAAAACTTTCTTTAATTGTTACTTGAGAGTAATTAAGGGGGGAAAGCTTTATCTGGTGACCCATACCCTTTGATTACATAGGGCTTGCTACAAAATAAATCGCCTGATTTCAACAGAGGGTATACTTAAATTTTGAATTGATCTTTGGGCATTTTAATTCGGGTTAAGCCAATAATGTGCTAAAACAGAATTAATCTTAAATAGTCTCAAACTCTAAATTTAGCATGCCTGAATATACCCTCTGGAAAGATTTTAGCACAGGACATTTTCATCTTTATCAAGGAACAGACCTTAACAAAACAACAAGAAGAGAAGTGTTTTCCACCTACGGCTTTCCCTTTTTAATTAAAGATTTAACAGACGTGCTTAAACAACAAGATGAACCTGTTACGCTTCATTATGCAAAACAAGGAGAAACAATGTGGCCTACATCTACTCTCGATAGAGATCAACAACTCATCTTAGACTCAGTCCTAACACTTTATAACCAGCTTGTTCAACCCCGTAAGAGCAAGAAGACTTCCCGCAAGCTTTAAAAAGCACGAACTTATCCACTTTTTTATGGGAAGAATCAGAACCACACTCATTAAACGAACAGGCAAGAAAATCTTTGTTAAATATCCAGAAAAATTCACCGCAGACTTCATTGAAAACAAAAAATCAGTTAGCGAAGTCGCAGACATTCCTTCTAAAAAACTAAGAAATTTATTAGCCGGCTACATGGTCAGATTAAGAAAAGCACAGCATTAATTCTAAGAAAGATTTATTAACTTCCCTTTCAAAATTAAGATAGAGGTGTATGATTGGAATCAATTCTCTTAGATATTGGATTAATCATCCTTTTTGCAGCAATCCTCGCAAACCTCACTCGCATAGCAAGACAACCCTTAATCTTAGGATATGTCTTAGCAGGAGTCTTCATCGGACCGCATCTCTTAGGTATTGTCCATAATTTAGAATTAATTAAAACCTTATCCGAATTAGGAATAGCCTTCTTACTTTTTATCGTAGGATTAGAATTAGACTTAAAGAAACTTAAATCTGTCGGAAAGTTTTCTGTTACAACAGGCATTGTTCAAGTTTTAGTTACCACCACCTTAACCTTCTTCATTGCTTACTACTGGCTTAACCCCCTCCAAGCACTCTATGTTGGACTTGCAGTCGCATTCTCCAGCACCATGGTCGTCATTAAATTACTTTCAGATCAAAACCAATTAGATACGTTACACGGAAGAATTGCAATAGGAATTTTAATTATTGAAGATATCTTAGCAATCCTAGCATTACCCTTACTTGCCGCTTCTAACGACTTTACCCTACGTTTTATTATCATCGCCTTTGCAAAAGCACTCCTCCTCTTAGGAACGACTTATTTGCTTGCAAAAACAGTTCTTAAAAAAATCATCCACTTAAGCGCACATAATTCGGAGCTCTTATTTGTAACCTCCATTGCAGTCTGCTTCCTCTTCGCAACCCTCGGATCAGCCCTAGGATTCTCCATCGCTATTGGCGCATTCCTCGCAGGAGTCTTAATCGGAAACTCAAACTATAGCATCGAAATCATCGGCAAAGCAAAACCCTTACGAGACTTCTTCGTCGTCATCTTCTTTGTTACCCTAGGAATGCAAATCCAATTCTCCTCCGTCCTCAACAACCTCCCCCTCTTCTTTGCCCTTATTCTCCTCGTCTTTATCCTAAAACCCTTCATCTTCTTCTTTATCCTGAAACTCTTTAAATGCAGCAACAGAACCTCCTTCATTACCAGTATTTCCTTAACTCAGATTAGTGAATTTTCTTTAGTTCTCGCACTCCACGGATTTCTCCTCGGAGCAATCACCCAAGAAACCTTTGATATTATCATTATTTTAGCAGTTATTAGTATTACTTCAACTTCTTATTTAATTAAATATCATCGCGGTATTTTCTCCAGATTTGAAAACCTCCTCTTACCGTTAGAAAAATTTGGAAGTAAAGAACTAGAATACTTACCCCGAGAATACACAAACCACATCGTCGTCTTTGGCGTTCACCGCATGGGATTAAAAATCGTCCATACATTAAAAGAACAACGAAAAAAGGTTGTCGCAGTAGACTACAACCCTGAAACTATTAAAACATTAATCAGCGAAGGCATTCCTTCTATTTATGGTGATTATGGGAACCTGGATGTCTTACACGCAGCACGTATTGGCAAAGCAAAAATGATTATCTCCACCATTCCTAACTTACAAGAAAACCAACTCTTACTCAAAATCGTAAAAGGCGTGGATAAAAAGATCCTTGTCTTCGCAGCAGCACGCACCGCAAACGAAGCCTTAGAACTCTATAAAGCGGGAGCAGACTTTGTCGCAGTCCCAGAAATCTTAGCCGGACAAAAAATCTGCGACTATGTAACCCACTTAGCAACAAAAGATATTAGAAAATGGGGACAAAAGAACTTTACTGATTTGAAAAAACATCCGAGTCTAAACACTTAATATTTATTTATTCCGATAATTCATTCCTTTAATCACTTCTTTCTTCTTCACTTTTCTTAACGGATTCATCGTCTTCATACTCTTGAGTGTTAAATCATCAACTTCACCCTTATCGATCCTTTTCTTTATCTTTGCTAACCCTACTGTGGTTAACTCGTATGTTCCGGGGAGAGGAAATGATGCAGTCGCAGCTAATCTCACTGCTTCAGCCTTTGCTCCACGATACGCACTCTTTAACTTCGTGTTTCCTCTTTTCTTATGAGTTTTATAATATTCATATCCAAGAATACCTGGAACAAGAAGTCTAACTCCTTTGACTTTTCTTACTTGTTTTCTTACATTCTTCCTAAACTTTGATTTCATGAACAATGTCTGATTCTAACGTTTATAATGCTTTGCGAACAACAATTCATTTAAACGACCATCAGATTTAATTTCTATGCAAGAATTTACTATAAATAATTATTTAGAAATCAAGAGGTCAGCAGCACCCAGCTTTAGCTTTGACAGAACAAAGATTGCCTACTTACATAATGAAACAGGAACTTTTCAACTTTACTTAATGAATGTTGATGGAACTAACATCGAACAATTAACTTTTTATCAAGAACCCCTCTCTTTTGCTGCATTCTCTCCAGTAAAAAATGAAATTCTCTTTGGTATGGCAGAAGGAGGCAATGAAAAAACCCAATTCTATTTACTTAACGTTGAAACGAGACAGATTAAACAATTAACCACTAATCTGAACGCGATGCATCGCTTAGGATCGTGGACCCGGGACGGAACAACCATCAGCTATGCTTCAAACATTACGAATGGAACAGACTTTCACATCTATACTCTCAACTTAGAAACAGAAAAAGAAACTTGCGTTTATAATCAACCGGGCTGGCATGAAGCATTATCTTTTTCTCCAGATGGAACAAAAATTGGTATTGCAAAAATAACTTCCATTTCACAACAAGAACTGTTTATTATTGATTTACTAACAAAAGAAGAAATCTACAGAATTAAAGGCAAAGAAAAAAGTCAATACGGAAGCCCAATCTGGTTAAACAATAATCGTGAGTTCTATTTCATTCATAATGATGGAACTGACTTCATGAATATACATTTATTTAATTTAGAAACAAAACAGTTTACACCTCTTCTTTCTTTCAATTGGGATATTGAAGGAGCAACGTTAACAAGGGATAATAACCATTTAGCACTTTTAATTAATGAAGAAGGATATAGCATTCTCAAAATCTATGAAACTGCAACATGGAAAGAATTACCTTCACTCTCTTTCCCAAAAGGAATTACAAATAGTCTTAGCTGGTCAAAAAATAGTACTCACCTAGCTTTTACATTTGAGAGTGCAACTAAACCTTGTGACATCTGGACTTGGAATAAAGAAACAAATGAAACTAAACAATTAACTTTTACAAAAATTAATATTCCTCTTGAAACGTTTATAGAACCGCAACTAATTAGATACCCGAGCTTTGATGATTTATCCATTCCCGCCTTTCTTTATTTACCTAAAAATAAAACTAACGCTCCCGCTCTCGTTACTATTCACGGCGGACCAGAAGGACAATACACTCCCAATTTTACTCCACTATTTCAATATTTTTTAAGTAAAGGCTATGCGATCATCGCACCAAACGTAAGAGGAAGCACGGGTTATGGAAAAAAATACTTAGCGTTAGATGATCGAGAAAAAAGAATGGATTCTGTCAAAGATTTAGAGTATTTACATATTTATCTACAACAAGTAAAAGAAATAGATTCAAATAAAGTAGCACTCTGGGGAGGAAGCTACGGGGGCTTCATGGTCTTAGCAGGACTAACCTTCCAACCAGATTTATGGGTAGCAGGAGTAGATATTGTTGGCATTTCTAACTTTGTTACCTTCTTACAAAATACAAGTCCTTACAGAAGAGCATTAAGAGAAGAAGAATATGGATCACTAGAAAAGGACAAGAAGTTTTTAGAGTCTATTTCACCATTTAACTTTATTGAACAAATAAAATCTCCTTTAATGATCATCCATGGAAGTAATGACCCCAGAGTTCCACTCACCGAAGCAGAACAAATACATCATAAATTAAAAGAATTAGGAAGGGATGTACAATTACTTGTTTATCCCGACGAAGGACATGGTTTGGCAAAATTAAAAAATAGGCTTGATGCTTATCCGAAAGTTGCAGAATTTTTAGAGAAGCATTTTGAAATAATTTAAATAGGGGGATTCTTTTAAGACTTTTATGAATATCCGATCTTATACTGCTAAAGACTACCCATCTCTTGTAAGGTTCATGGAAGAGTTACAGGATTATTTAATGAACATTGATCCCTTAAAAAGATGCAGACGCCTAACTGACTATGGCAAGACTTATACCAATAATTTACTTAAAGAAATTAAAAAAAGCAAAGGTGTAATCTTCTTAGTTGAAGATAAAGGTAAACTGATTGGAATTGTAGCAGGTGAAATTAAGAAACAAACCAAAGAAAACCTCTTAGAATGCGTTCCCTCTAAACCTGGATATATTAAAGAATTATTTGTTTCAAAGGAATATCGCTCGAAAGGAATTGGGAAACTTTTAATGGATCACATTGAAAACTATTTTAAGAAAAAGAATTGTACTGTTGTAATCATCAATGTACTCACCGCAAATCCAGCTCATCAATTCTACAATGACTTGGGATATAAAGATAATTATACGGATGTAATTAAAGCTTTAAAATAAAAAATGTCGGTGGGCAGATTTGAATTCGACGTCAATTACTTTGACTCTGCCGACATCTGCCTCTCTCACTTAATTAGCTATGAGAGCAGTGTTCTACCGGGCTAAACTACACCGACATCTAAAATCAAGCTAAACTAATCTTTTAAAAGACTTTTGGATTTATTCTCTTACTTCTTCTAAGCTTTTAACTAACGTTCTGTAATCTCCTAATTCCTGCACTTTCCCAATTGTTCTTCGTAACTCTTCATATTCAAGGACTACTTCCGGGAATCCTTCTTGAGTATCTATATATCTATTACAAGTGTTTACAAACGTGTTCAAACTCCTTCCCAATGCTTTCACCTGCTTTTCTCCCTCAAAGAGTAAATCGACAGCAGCAATTTCCCTGTGGTGTTCTAATTCTTCGAAATCTATAGAAGCATAAGAAGAAGCAATAAATCCATAATCTTCATACATTTTATTAATTATTTCTTTTTTTCTTTCTTTACTTTTGTTAGGATTAATTACTAAATCAGCATGCCCTCGAAGAATACATAATGCATTGCCAAAACCTCTTGCTCTATAAATTCTTTCTTCTCCCGTCTCCGGATTTTTACTAAAATCATACTCTCTTAGTCTTCTTACTAAATCTAATTTTTGAAGCATACTCCCTTTCAACAAGAAAATTATTTAAAACTCCCTATTTCAATAAACTCTTCAACTTCTCAGCAGTCTTCTCCATCTCGCCTTCAGGATAACGATGAGCAAACCACTTCTCTACAATAATTCCGTCTTTTTGGAAACGAGGAATAAGATGAAAATGTACATGGGGAACAACTTGACCTGCAGCAGCTTTGTTATTTTGTAATACATTGACTCCTTCACTAAATTTGGTTAATAAGCCAACCATTTTCTGCACTGTTTTCATTAACACATGCATTTCATTTTCAGGCATATCAGTTAATATTTCAAAATGTTTCTTAGGAATAACAAGAAGATGACCTCCTTTAGGAGACGCTGGAGCAATATCTAAAAACGCAATCGTATAAGGATCTTCATATACTTTTACAGCAGGAATCTCTCCTTTTACAATTTTACAAAACACACACGTATCCATAAAAAATGCCACACTCCAACTTATATAAAACTACTTATTTTAATTCCATTCGTAAATATGCAAAAAATAATTCTGGACTAGGATCTTTCCCATCAACCTGCTTCTTCCAGACAATATGCTTTTCACTATCACCTATTCCAATTGGAGAAACTATTCTCTGTAAATACACACCGCTCCTTCTATCATCTTTAGGATGGGATAAGACACCAATATTTTCTCCATAGCACTCTGGACTTAAAACAACTCTTACGCTTCCATCTTCATTTTCTTTAATATGTTTTGCAGAAACATAGAACGGTGCATTACCAATATTTACCTCTAAACAACAATAGGGTATTTTTTTAATTGCAATAAATTCATCTCTTAACTTTGGGTCAGGTTCTTCGCTAGGGGGAACTTGAATATTTGCTCCAAATCTTTCAAAACTCTCTCTAATACAATAACTTTCCAAATAATGAACATTAAATCCTAAACTTTTTAACACCGCACCAAGAACAGGAGTAGATTGATGACAATGATTCTCGTAGCATTCTTTTCCTACTTCATAAAAACCATATTCCTCTAAAAAAGAAGTGTAATTCGGAGTTGCCTACCTGTTAATTGCAGCATTACATTAAGAATCGTTTGATGAGGATCTGAAGATTGGAATCTATTAAAATCAGCTTTTACTTTTTCTTTCTTTAACTTAGGAAAGATAACTTCTAATGGAATTTGTTCTTCCCTTACTCTTAAATCTAACTTTTCTCTTTCAAAGTCCATACCCTCTTCTCTTTTAAGTATTATAAAAGGATTTCTTCTTTGGAAACTCTATTTTAATAAATGGACAGGGCGGGATTTGAACCCACGGCATTCCGGATGCCATCCGGACATTCTACCGAACTGAATTACCTGCCCAATATTCTATTGAATTTTCTTTTACTATAAATAATTATCCAACTCTTTCTTTCTCTACTGCTTAGATACATTCGTATCCATCCTGTTGATACACTTGTAACCAAAAATTATATAAAGAATAGATACATTCGTATCCGTATTAACGTTACAGGCGTAACCATGAAAATCGAAAACCATTACAAACGATTGAAAGAAAACTATGAAGTCATTGAAGAAAGCCTAAAAAAAGACCTTAAAGACCGGCAAAGCACTCTTGGCTTTAGCGTTTCCGCTGCTTCTATTCACCTTATCGAAATCTATTTACATCAGCTTAATCTCATCGATTCCAGCTTTCTTCTCAAACACGAATGGTTTAAATCCAAAAACAAGCTTGCTGAAAAATTAAGCTTTAACTTTCCAGAAAAAGAAAAAATCCTTCATCTTCTTAAAGAAATTCAAGAAAAAAGAAACGATTTCTGCTACGGACCACCGAAAAAAGAAGGAGAACTCCTCTCCTACCTTGAAACATTCAATCAACTTAAAAAAGTATTTGAACAACTTGGAGTTGACAATGAAAAATAAATACCTCCCTTACACCCTTCACTTTACTTCCTTTATCCTAGAATCCCTTGAACTAGAAGATATTCAACACATCATCCTCTTTGGATCAGTCGCTAGAAATGAAGCTACAAAAGAAAGTGACATTGACCTTTTTATAGATATCACTAGAAACGAAAAGCATTATAAAAAAAAAATAAAATTATTAGAAGAAGACTTTTACAAAAGTAAATTCTATCTTACCTATTGGAAACCAAAGGGATTTGAAAACAACTTCAATCTCATCATAGGAAAACTAGAACAATGGAAAGAACTTAAAGACAGTATTATCTCTTCAGGGATTACTCTCTATTCCAAATACAAGGATCTTCCCAACACATTTACTCACCACACTCTTCTTTCTTTTGAAAATATCAGACCAGAATCAAAACGAGTTTCATTAAATAAAAAGCTTTACGGCTATAACTTTAAAGAAAAACACTACCTGGGACTACTTGAAAAATATAATGGAGCTAAACTAAACAAAGGAACTATCCTTATTCCTCTAGAACATAAAAATCTTTTCCTCAACCTCTTTAGAACATTAAAAATCACTGTAAAAATAAAAAATATTATCGAATACTAATCTTCACTTTTACTTTCAAGAATCTTTCCACAATCCTTCAATTGCTTCTCACTATTAATCAAACTCTTTAACACTTCTTTCAACTCCGCAGTCTTCACTCTAATCTGTTGCATAGAATCCCTCTCTCTAATTGTTACATCCTTTTTCTTTAAAGAATCATGATCGATTGTTATACAGAACTTCGTTCCAACTTCATCCTGCCTGCGATACCTTCTTCCTACACTTCCACTCGTATCATAGAAGACGGTAAACTTATTTTGGAATAAATCTTGGAATACACTCTCCGCAAACTCAGGCAATCCATCTTTATTTGTTAACGGAAATACTGCTGCGTCTATAGGGGCAAGATAGGCGGGGAAGCTGAATAATGTCCTTTCTTTCTCCTCTTTATAGAATGTATCAAGTAATGCAAGAATATTTCTATCTACACCAAAACTTAATTCCAGTACGTGAGGCAACACTTTCTTTGCTTTACCCCCTTCATCAATTGTTACTTCTAACTTCTCACCAGAACCTTTCTGATGACCGCCTAAATCATGATCGGATCTATAATGAATACCGCCCGCTTCTTTAAACCCACCGAACACTTCTAAATCTAACTCAATATCAAAATGAATCTTATTATAGAATGCCCGCTCTTCTTCTGTTAACTCTCTCAATCTAAATTTGTTTTCTGGAATTTTTAAAACATCTACATAAAATTGCTGTACTTTAACCATGTGATAAATATAGAATTTGGGTAATTTTAGTTTTTCATTTAACTCTTTACACGACACTTTCTTCAACTTTTTATCAGAATAAATAATTACCTTTTCATCTTTGACCTCATTCCAAGCAGGATGCTCATTCACCTTATCTGCATCAAAAAAGATTTGTAACTCCGCCTGAATAAACTCTCTTAACCTAAAAAAACCCTGTCTAGGACTAATTTCATTTCTATAAACTCTTCCAATTACTGCTAAACCTAATGGTAACTTTCTTCTTGTCGCATCAAACTCTCTCTTAAACGCAAGATAAGGAGACTGCGCCGATTCGGGTCTTAGATACATACTTTCTTCACCAAAGGCTCCCACTTTCACTTCAAACATCATGTTAAAGATACGAACCTCTGAAAGCTCACTCTTACAATTTGAACACTTTATCTTATGATCTTTAATCAATTTTGTTAACTCACTCTCTTTTAATCCGGTTACATCGACTTTTGCTTGCTCTTCAATAATCTGATCTGCACGAAAACGCATATGGCATTTCATACATTCAGTTAACGGATCATTGAAATTCTTTAAATGCCCAGAAGACTCAAACGCCTTCTTAGGAAGAATAGTACAATCATCAACCTCATAAAAATTACTATTTAACGATAAGAAAAAAGATCTCCATTGACTTTCCCATTTTTGTTTAATCTTCGTACCTAACGAACCATACGTCCAAAAACCAGCTTTCGTTCCATAAATCTCAGCAGAAGGATAAAAAAAACCGCGCTTCGTCGCAATATCCTGAATCTTCTCATACTTTGACTTTTCCATAAAAACAACCAGTGAACTACAGATATTTAAAGCTTCATGCTGGTTTAGGAATAAAAATAAAGATTGCTCTTAACGCTTCTTTAAATGTTCTACCTTCTCTTAACGTTGTCATTCCATGTATCGTAACCTTATTAAGAAGATGGGGATCATATACTGCAATACCGAATCTATTGGTCTCATTAAGAAGCTTTGCAATAATTCCTCTCCCTTTTTTAAACCAAGCATAATTGATTACCTCATGTAAATCATACCAGACATGTTGTGCATGACCTGCATAAGAGAACATTCTGTTAGAATCATCTCCGGTTTTAAGTACCTTTTTTAACTTTGAATATTCAAATCCACGATAAAGTAAATCCTCCTGATACAATCCTTCTCGCTTTAACTCGCGGGCTATATTAATTTCTAGCTTTTTTTTCAATTTTTTCCAATCTTTAGTTTCTTCAAGATCAAATTCAATCTGGATCAGTTGCATATACCCTTATCTTTCTTAGAAGTCTTTATAAAACTTGTCTCATTTTCTTTCTCTTATGGATTTTGATTTCCAAGAACAAACAGTCATAGCAGCACTTAAAGAAAGAAAAGTAAAGAAAGCACTCCTACAATTACCTGAAGGCATTAAGAAAGAAGCAGTTCGTTTAGCTAATCTCTTTGAACGTGAAACCTCTACTGAAATTATCGTATCTGGAGAAACCTGCTGGGGAGGATGCGACTTAGCACTAGAAGAAGCACAATCCTTAGGAGTAGACTTACTCATCCACTATGGACATGCACCGTTCATTAAAAAAGCAGACTTTCCTGTTCTCTATATTGAAATGCAAGATGCACAACCAATTAATCATTTATTGAAGAAGTCTGATGCATTTGTAAGTAAAGATAAAAGAATTGGGATTGTCGCCAGTATTCAACATTTACATCAATTAGAGGAAGCAAAACAACATTACGAAGCACTGGGTAAGGAAGTTTTTATTCCACTCAAAAAAGGATATGCTGCTTATGACGGACATGTCGTAGGATGCGAATATAACTCCTTAAAATTAATTAAAGAGAACGTAGATTCCTTTATTGTTATTGGAAACCAATTTCATTCATTAGGTGCAGCACTCTCTGTACAAAATCCAGTCTACTTAATTGATGTGTACAATCAAGAAGTTGTAGATATGACTGCCTTAAAAGATAAAGTGATCAAACAACGTTTATTTGCAATTAATAAATTAAAAGATGCTTCTAAAGTAGGCATCATTGTTGGATTAAAACCTGGACAGCAATTTGGAAAGTATAATTTAATTAAGAAAAAGTTTCAAGATCAAGGAAAACAAGTCGTCTTAATTACGATGAGAGAAATGACCAATGATAAATTATTAAATTTCTATGATATCAACGCCTTTGTAGAATTAGCCTGTCCAAGAATTGCAATTGAAGATTATTCTAAATACGAACGAGCAATCTTAACCTTCCGAGAAGCACAAGTAGCCTTAGGTGAACTTAAGTGGGAAGACTTAATTGAACACGGATTTTTGTAAACCTTTTTATACTCCAAATTAGATAAATTCTTTATGAAAAAAGGTGAAATTAACTATTTTTATAATTTTAAAACCTACTTCAGTTTCTTTAAAAACTATCGAAGTTATGTCTTTCTGCTTCTTTTAGCTGTTTTCTTCATTGAGGCAAGTCATATTGTAGACAAATTTATCTTCAAAGAACTTATTGATCGAGGAACTGCCTTTGAAGGAGGACAATTACTCCAATCGTCCTTTCTTCACTTTATCCTTTTAGCAGCAGCTCTTTTCCTTTTCGCTCTCTTTTTAAGATCCATCAGTGAGTGGATAAAACTTCATTTTTTGAATATTATTGAAGCAGGGATCATGCGTGATATGGAACGGCGATTCTTCAACCATATTATTCATCTCTCTCATGAATTTTTCACTACTCACAAAACAGGATCTCTCATCTCTAAATTAATCAGAGGAAGATCAGCAATGGAAAAAATGACTGATGTTTTCGTCTTTAACTTCCTTCCCATGATCTTTCAACTTATCCTTGTCTTTGGTTCTATTGCTTATTTTGACTTTACCTCCGCCTTAGTAATAATTCTTGTTGTTCTTGCTTTTATTATTTACAGTTTTCTTCTTAATCGCCTTCAACAACCTTCACACATTCTTACGAATGATACTGAAGATCTAGAAAAAGCGATGATTAGCGATATCTACACCAACATTGATTCTGTTAAATATTTTGGCAAAGAACACCACATCAAAAGAAAGTTTGGACACATCTCAGAAAAAGTTAAAGAAACACTTATGAAAACCTGGAACTTCACCCGCTGGCTTGACTCCGGACAGACACTTATTCTCGGTTTCGGATTCTTCTTCTTAATTTACTTCCCCATCAAGAGCTTTCTTGCAGGCACTATCAGTATCGGAGCATTGGCTTTTATCTATTCAACCTACGGAAACCTTGTCAGTCCGCTTTACAGCTTTACTTATGGAATGAGGGGATTCACTAACACCATGGCAGACTTCCAATCCCTCTTTAGATACGCAAAAATAGAGAATACAATCAAAGATCAATCAGGTGCTACTGAACTGAAAATTAAAAAAGGAAGAATTGAATTTAATAATGTTAATTTCCACTACAAAAATAGATTAGTTATTAAAGATTTCACCTTAACTATCCCTCAACATACAAAAGTAGCACTTGTTGGACCAAGCGGAGCAGGAAAAAGTACGCTTGTTAAATTGCTCTACCGTTTTTATGATGTAGATGAAGGAAGTATCACTATCGATGGCATTGATATTCGTAATGTCAAACAAGAATCATTACGTTCAGAATTAAGCATCGTTCCTCAAGAAGCAGTGCTCTTTGATGATACTATCTATAATAACATTGCCTTCTCTAAACCGGAAGCAACAAAAGAAGAAATTATGAAAGCAATAAAATTCGCACAACTAGATAAAATCATCAAACGCTTCCCTAAAAAAGAATACACGCTCGTAGGAGAACGAGGAATTAAACTCTCTGGCGGAGAAAAACAAAGAGTTTCTATTGCAAGAGCACTCTTAGCTAATAAAAAAGTCTTAGTTTTAGATGAAGCAACCTCAGCTTTGGATTCAGAAACAGAACATGATATTCAACAGGACTTAGAGAAGCTTATGAAAGGAAGAACTTCAATTATTATTGCTCACCGGCTATCAACAATTATGAAAGCGAATATGATTGTTGTTGTGGATAATGGAAAAATTGTACAGATAGGTCATCACAAACAATTAATTGCAAAGAAAGGGTTGTATCAGAGATTATGGCACTTACAAAAAGGAGGATATATTAAATAAGCTATCTTTGAACATGAAAGAAAAAAGTTTTTTTAAATCCAAAGTCTTCTACCTTTACTTAAAGAACTCATTAAAAAATTTATTTATTTCCTTTTAACTTACTTAACACTGCTTTTTCTGAAACAATAGCAGAATTACCAGAAGGATCTTCAATAATAATCTTTAACGGTTCATCACCACATTCAACCTTCCATAATCTTTTTAACAAATTCTTAGCTTTCTTTCTTACATCCTCTTCATCAGTAGCATCTCTTTCACCTTCTAAAATCTTCTTAAAACGTCCTAATACTCCTTCAACATTAGAAACAAATCCTTCAGCACCAACACCTGGTTCTACAGACATCTTCATTCCAGGAATCTTAATGCTTGCTTCAGAAGAACGAACAACTCTTACAGAAAGATCCTTCGTATTCTCAACAGTAAATTCAATCTTACATGGTTCCTTGTGATCAACAGCTTCAACATCGGAAACTCTATAACCGCATCCACTACAATTCATAGAAAAAACAAACACCTTCCCAAAATACGGAATATCCTGTTCATCTTCCATTAATGTCAATTTATCCTCTTGACACATTGGACACTTTTCATTATCAACTTTATCCATAAACACTCACAGAGAAGGAGAATTTATAAAGCTTATTATGGGCTTTAATATTTAATTAAAAAAATTATTAAAAAAGAAAAAATTTATTGGTCTTCGCCTTTAGGTTCGCCTGCTTCTCCACCCATCTCACGATAGATATTAGCAAAACTTGGAGTAACAACAATCCAATCTTCACCAAAGCCAGCAATATCGCCTTCAATAGCGTCACACGTCTTCTTTAATTTACTTACTGCGCGTTTAACTTCAACTAAGTCCTTTTCTTTAAGTGGTTTAATATTAACAAGGGCAATCGTAAAACCCTCTCTTAATGCATCAAGCGCAGGTTTAATATCAGCAAAATCCTCAACCATAAACGAACGAACAACTACCTTTGCTTTACCAGCACGATCAGAAGGCTGAGAACTAATCTCTACATAATCCTCGCCGAAGTCTTCAGATGAATTAGAGTCTTTACCAGAAAATTTTTGTTTGATTTTGTCGAATGCAGATCCCATTTTTTACCTCTAGTATCTTCATCGACTGAACGCATATATAAACATTTCTATGAAATAACACAAATACTCCTTCGTATAGATCTTAGCCATCACTTTGTAATAGTTGTATGCAGCAACTAGAACTATTTAGTTTGATCTTCTTCAAGCGTTCTCTTAATTCCTTGGGTGTGAATTAAAAGTGCTTCTTTTTCTGGAAGGCTAGAACTGAGAATGTTTCTCTCTTTTAATAGTCCTGATAACTCTTTTACCATCTCAACGGAGGTGGAGCGGAGCGCTATCATAGCTTCTTCTTGTTCTTCATGGGATTCAAATAATTGTCCACTTGCTAAGGCAGGTGTACCCATAAGTTCTTGACTAAGGGAATGTTGTCCTGCAAAAGAAATACTGAATGGATCTCCATACTGATCTTTTATAACTGTATCAATTCCGTAAGTCGGTGCGCTAAAGAAAAGTCTTTCAATAAATGAGTTTTTATCTCCACGTAAAGCTTCAAAATAAATAATGTTTTCTCCATTGACATATGCTCCAAAGATGTAAACATTTGGTTCTTCTTTTATAATATTAATACCTTGGTGAAGATCTTTAATGGAATTGTTAGCGCCAAGTTGTACGTTTCTTTCTTTAAAAATATCTTTATTGCTGAACTCTTTTTCAACAGAACATCCGCTTAATAGAAAAACAACTAGAATAATAAATAAACTTGCTTTATTCTCTTTAGAAACCATTTTAAGTTGGATGACTTTTGGATATAAAAAGACTTGCTTTCCATTCTCCAATTAATTTCTTTACTACTTACTTTCTAACTGACTTACTACTTTTAGAATTTCCATCTGCATATACCTAGGAACATTTGGATCCTCAGCAACATCACTTAACTCCTGCACGGACTTAGCAATACACAAATTTAGATTCTTTGCCTCAACATCCTGTAAAATTGCAATTGCGTTTTGAATTCTTTGCTTTACATTCTTAGGAACACTCTCATCTTCCTGAATCATCAATAAATCACCAACTATTAGCTGTAAACTCTCGCTCTCATGCATCTTTCCCACCTTCTTTTTTAATCTGCTCTAGCACTTCAGCCTGAATCTTCTGTGCCTTCTCTCTTAATTGAGTCTCTTGCTTATCCACATTCTTTAATTTCAACGCTAATACTTCTTTTTTAGACTCAAGATCGCTCTTTAGGACATCTTTCTTAGCAGCCATCATCAACGGACCAACTATTCTATATACTTCACCAGAACTCTTACCCAACTCATCTAACGCATTCTCCACCTCAACCTGCTGAGCCTGAATCGATTGTTTCTGCATTAAAAAAGACTGCATATTTTGCTCAAGCATCTGCAATTGAGCAATCTGTTTTTGTGTTTCTTCATTTTCCATCTACTTACACTGCTTCAACAATCGTGCTTGTTGATCTTGGTTTAAATAAAATCTTCGATCCACAATACGGGCAACGAACTCTTTTTTTTACGGTATCATGTTTAATTTCCTTCTGGCATTCAATACACTTATAGATTGACATTTATTCACCCCTTGGCCAATACGCTCGGCCAGCAAATACATGTAAACACTTTCTACATTCCCAAATACCTTTCGCAGTTCTCTTTAATTGTAACTTATGACAACGAGGACATTCATGCTTAATTTTTTGCCTTCGTTCAACATCAAGAACTCTTTGCTTAACTTTTAAACCGTAACGAGCGCCAAATCTTCCCGTTGTTCCAACTTTCTTTGTGCCTGCTCCCATTTTGTAAAAGAATGTCTTTGAGATTAATAGGGAATTTATAAAGCTATTGGCAGGATTTTGACCTCTATAGAAGGGTGAAACTGAATAAGAGTGAGGTAAATTCTCAATTTTTTTTAATTAAACTGAAATTAAATAAAAAGTGGGGCTACCCGGATTTGAACCGGGACCACTACCTTGCATGTATTGCTATCCCAAGGGTAGTATCCTAGCCAAGTTAGACAATAGGTAAGGTTCAATGATTCGCAAACCACTGAATCCCCATTATGGTTAACTTGGGATCCCTTGTTACTAAAAAGCACTTCCTAAGCATTAATAAAAGTTACTACTTTAACAGTACCTCCGAATGACTTCTTTTTTAATCTCCTTTTGGGATGGAACCAAGTGCTACAAAGCACTTGGTGGACGTTTGTTTGATTTTTTAGTCTTAAGGTATGTTTATTTTTCC